>DATFCB010000610.1:0-2546 GCA_035253525.1 Pyrinomonadaceae bacterium
CTGCTCAAGTTTTGTCAGGCGCTTTAGCTCTTCTTTGACAAACGAAGAGGCGCGAAGTTACGCTTCCGCTGCTTCATGTCACACTATCCTGCGCGCATCAACGAACACTTCCTGAATCCGCGCAACGTCGGCGAGGCTGTCGAAGCGAACGCCGCGGGCGAGTCAGGCTCGCTCGCCTGCGGCGCGATTCTGCTCCTCACACTCAACATCGACGCCCAATCGCAGAGAATCACGGACGCGAAGTTCAAGGCCGTCGGGTGCGGCTACCTCATCGCCTCCGCTTCCGTGTGGACCGAAACCATCAAAGACCTTTCGCTCGCGAGGGCGGCCACGCTCTCCGAGACGGCCGTCACGGACTGGCTCGGCCCAATGCCTTTGGGGCGCGAGCACTGCGCGACGCTCTGCCGCGAAGCCTTGAACGCGGCGCTCGTGAACTACCACAGCGCGGCGCGCGTTGAGTGGGCGGGCGACGAGGCACTGATCTGCACCTGCTTCGGCGTCTCCGAGAGAGCAATCGAGCGCGTGATCGAGGCGCGCTCGCTCCGCACAATCGCGGAGGTGACGCGCGCCTGCCACGCGGGCGGCGGCTGCCAGTCGTGCCACCCGCTCATCCTGGACATACTGGAAGACTACTGGCGAACCCACGAGGCCGAGAGCTTCAGCACGGGCAAGCCTTGAAAGAGATGATCTATTTAGACAACAACGCGACGACGCGCGTCGCGCCCGAGGTACGCGACGCGATGCTGCCCTACCTCGCGGACCTTTACGGCAACCCGTCGTCCGCGCACACCTTCGGCCGCGAGATGCGCCGCGCCGTGGAGCGTGCGCGCGAGCAGGTGGCGGAACTTTTGGGCGCGCGTGAGGCGAGCGAGATAGTCTTCACCTCATGCGGCTCCGAGTCCGACAACTGGGCCATTCGCGGCGTCCTTGAACGCAACCCGGACAAGCGCCACCTCGTCACCACGCGCGTCGAGCATGAGGCCGTGAGAAATCTGTGCGAGAAGCTGGAGCAGGAAGGCTACGAGGTGACGTGGCTCGACGTGAACTCGGAAGGGCTGCTTAGTCTCGAAGACGTGCGCGCGGCGCTCAGGCCGGACACAGCGGTCGTCTCCGTCATGCTGGCAAACAACGAGACGGGAGTGCTCTTCCCCGTCGAGGAGATAGGGCGCTTGGTGCGCGAGCACTCGGGGGCCGTCTTCCACGTGGACGGCGTGCAGGCCGTCGGCAAGGTTCCCATTGATTTGAAGAGCGTGGACGTAGACCTCTTCAGTCTCTCGGGCCACAAGTTCCACGCGCCGAAAGGCGTCGGCGCGCTCTACGTTCGTGCCGGCACGAAGCTCGCGCCCTTCCTCGTCGGCGGCGGCCAGGAGCGCGGGCGGCGCGCGGGGACGGAGGCCGTCCCTTACCTCGTCGCGCTCGGCGCGGCCTCGGAACTGGCACACAACTTCGACGGTCATGGCACAATTCGCAGCCTGCGTGACCGCCTCGAAGACACGATTCTCGACACCATCCCGAACGCGCGCCTGAACGGAACGAGGAGGCGCGACCTCCGCCTGCCCAACACCGCCAACATCTCCTTCGAGTACGTCGAGGGCGAGGCCATCCTCGCCCAACTGGACGACGCCGGCATCTGTGTCTCGACCGGCTCGGCCTGCAACGCAGACTCGCACGTCTCCTCGGCCGTCCTGCGCGCGATGAACGTCCCCTACACCGCGGCCCAAGGCTCAATCCGCTTCTCGCTCGGGCGCTACAACACGGAGGCTGAGGTCGAACACACGCTCTCCGTCCTGCCCGCAATCGTCGCCCGTCTGGCAGAGATGTCACCGCATGAAAAGCCGTAAATCGTAAATCGTGAATCGTGAATCGGAGAACGGTTTTTTCTATTTACGATTCACGAGTTTTCGATTTACGAGCGTTTGCTGTTACAATTTGTGTTCGGTTACGGACATATTCTTTCCACCACGGACGGAGCACTTCCCGATGTCAACCGAAAACCCTGCGGCCGCGCAGAAGAGCGAGCCGCAAACACCCGCGGACAAGACTGACGCGCCGCACCGCGCGCGCCACGACAGCGTCACGCTGCTCGAAACGGACGACTTCGTCTGCGTCCGCCCCGAAACGCCCCTCTCGGAAGCCATCGAGCAGATGAAAAAGGACGAGGGCGGCTGCGCCATCGTCTGCGATGAAGGCGGCGCGGTCGTCGGCATCTTCACCGAGCGCGACCTCTTAAACAAGATCGTCGGCCAGCAGGTTGACATGAACGCTCCCGTCGGCGACTGGATGTCACGCTCGGTCGCGACTCTCTCGCCCGGCGCGACCATCGGCGACGCCGTCCAGGTGATGAACGAGAAGAGCTATCGCAACATTCCGCTCGTCAAGGACAACCGGCTCATCGGCTCTATCACCGTCTTCGACGTTATCACTTACCTGGCCGAGAGCTACCCGAAAGAGACGCTCAACCAGCCGCCCGTCCCGGCTCAGGTCATGGACACCCCCGAAGGAGGATGAGGAACAAGACCCAGGGATGAAGTCGTGAGTCTGAAAAC
>DATFCB010000611.1:0-3996 GCA_035253525.1 Pyrinomonadaceae bacterium
GGCGGGCGCAGCCAACGCGATGACGGCCGCGTCCACTTCGTCTGAGGCGGACGGGACGGCCGACGAGACGAAGGCGGCGGAAGCGAAGCCGCGCGCTTCGGCCGAGAAGGGCGGCGACCGGCTGGACACGCTGCGCGCGCAGATCGCGGAGGCGAAGACGAACGCCGAGCGGTGGCGGCGACAGCGCACGCTCGTTGACTATCTGGTCGCGCTCGGCAAGAAACGCGAGGCCGTGGACGAGTTGCGCGCGATGGCGCGGACAGAGAAATTGGACCCCGTCTACTTCTACAACACAGGCAATGCGCTGGCGCGGCTCGGCGCGACCGAAGACGCGATTGGGGCCTACCGCAAGGCCATAGAGCAGCGCCACGGCAACTACTCGCACGCGCTGAACAACCTGGGCGTCCTGCTCTTGAGGCAGGGCGAGTGGGACAAGGCGCAGGAGGCGTTCACAAACGCGTTGAAGCTGGAAAATTCCCGCTACGGCGAGGCGAGCTTCAACCTGGGGCGCGTCTACGCGGCGCGCGGCGAGGCGGACCAGGCGATTAAGGAGTGGAACCGCACGCTCACCATCGCGCCGGACCACGCGGACGCGGCCGTCGCGCTCGCGCGTGCCTACGCCGAAGATGGCAGCCCAGAGCGCGGCGTCACCGTCCTCGAACGCTTCACCACGCGCAACGGCGCGAGCGACGAAATGGCACAGGCCCGCCGCGAAATCCTCTCCTCCGATTCGTCGGGTGAAGGTGAAGCTGCGCCGGCCGAGGCGGAAGCGTCGCGCCCCGCCTCCGCCGGGCACGAAGCGAGCGAGACGCCGAAGCCGAAGGCTACGGTCACGAAGGCCGGCGCGGCGTTGCGCACGCTCTCGGTTGACCGCGAGACGTATGACCTGTTGCAGAGTGCGCGCGCGGCGCGCGAGGGAGGGAAAAACGAGGAGGCCGTCAAGCTCTACCGTCGCGTGCTCATGCGCAGCGGCGGCTTCTTCCCGCCCGCGAACCTCGAAATCGCTTTCGCCCTGAGCGCGCTCAAGCGTTACGACGAGTCGGCTGCGTCGCTCTCGCAGGTGGCAGAGCGCGAGGGCGAGCGTTACCCGATAGCTTTCTACCACCTCGGACGGCAGTACGAGCAACTGGGCCAGTTCGGCCGCGCGGCCGAAGCCTACGAGCGCGCGGCCGCAGCTTACGGCGACACGAACACGCAATTCCTCCTCGACCTCAGCCGCGCACGCGATTTGGAGGGAAACCACGAGGCCGCGCTCGCCGCGATGGAGTCGTTCGTCCGCATCACACGCAGCCAGGGCCGCCTCCCCGACTGGTCGCAGGCCCGCCTCGCGGAGCTAAAAGAAAAAGCCGGGCAAAAGTAAAAAGCAGGAAATCTCACGCAGAAGGCGCAAAGGCGCGAAGAAAAGCACGCAAAGCGAAGAAGCATTCAACTCCTTTGCGTTCTTCTTCGCGCCTTTGCGCCTTTGCGTGAGATGTTTTTCTTCAGGCTGCACTCAACTGCAAACCGACATAGTTGCGCCTTACGTTTCTTCCGTCTCTTCCTTCGCCGCCTCTGCTTTTCTTTCGGGCCGCATGTGCGGGAAGAGAATCACGTCGCGGATGGAGTGCTTGTTGGTGAGCAGCATGACGAGGCGGTCAACGCCGATGCCTATGCCCGCGGCCGGCGGCATCCCGTAAGAGAGCGCGCGGATGTAGTCTTCATCCAGGACCATCGCTTCCTCGTCGCCGCGCTCGCGTTGCGCGGCCTGCTCAAGAAAGCGCTGGTACTGCTCCACAGGGTCGTTCAACTCCGAGAAGCCGTTGGCACACTCCATCCCCGCTATGAAAAGCTCAAAGCGCTCGGCGACCGCCTGGTTCTCCGGCGAAGCCTTCGAGAGCGGCGAAACGGGCTTCGGGAAATCCGTGATGAAAGTCGGCTCAATCAAGCCCGGCTCGACCAATTCCTCGAAGACCTCCATCAAGTCGAGCGCCGTCTTCGTCTCCAAATCTTCCACGGAGTCCGTCGCGCGCTCCGCATCTTCTTCGGCGCGGCCCCACATCTCCTGCATCTCTTCGGAAGCATCCTCGAAACCGGACTCTTCTTCCGCCGCACCGGCCTCGCCCTCGGCCGCACGGAGCCGGCGCACGAAGCCCGCGAGCGTGTGTACGTTGAAGGGTTCGTCCAGCCAGTCCTCGTCAATCTCAAGGCCCAGCGCCCCAGAGAATGCTGACCCCTTCCACGTCCGCGCAATTGCCTGCTTGATGGTCAGGCGCTCGAAGTGGCGGAACGTTATCGGCATCCCGCCGTAGACGCTGTGGACGTTTCCGGTCGCCTTGAGCGCGACCGTCTCCAGCAGCTCCTCGCAGAAGTCCATCATCCCGTTCACGTCCATGTAGGCGCAGTAGAACTCCAGCATCGTGAACTCGGGATTGTGTACGCGGTCTATCCCTTCGTTGCGAAAGTTGCGATTAATCTCGTAGACCTTCTCGAAGCCGCCGACGACCAATCTCTTCAGGTAGAGTTCGGGTGCGATGCGCGCGTAGAGGTCTATGCCGAGCGCGTTGTGGTGCGTCTTGAAGGGGCGCGCGGCCGCGCCCGTGGCCTTCGGCGTGAGCATGGGGGTTTCGACTTCGATGTAGCCGTGCTCGTCCAGGAACCGGCGCATCTCGCGCACTATCGCGGAGCGTCGCTCGAAGACTTCGCGCGTGGTCAACTCCCCCTGCTCGTGCTCGACTTTCAGACTCCCCGCGATTAAATCCGCGTAGCGCTGGCGCTGCCGAATCTCCGGGTCCGCGATGCCGTGCATCTTGTCCGGCATCGGCAACATGGCCTTGGAGAGAAACTGCAACTCGCGGACGTGGACTGAGAGTTCGCCCGTGCGGGTGATGAAGAGGTAGCCTTCGACGCCCACGAAGTCGCCGTGGTCCAGGAGGTTGAACAACTCCCAGCCTTCTTCGACGAGCGCGCCGTCGTCGTTGTGAACGCCCTTCACGTCCGCTTTCTTGACGTAAATCTGCAAGCGCGAGACGCCGTCCGAAAGATGCACGAAGGCGGCCTTGCCCATGACGCGCGGCGGGCTGCTGATGCGGCCGCTGATGCGGACTTCCGTCTTGTTCAGTTCCGCGTTGGCGCGCTCAATCTCCTCCGGGGCCGGGCGCTCGTCTTCCATGACCTGCGGCTCGTGCTTTTTGAAACTACGGATGACGGCCGTGATCGTGTCCTCGTCTCCCGTCACGCGGCTGCGCTCGAACTTGTTCGGGTACGGGTTGCCGACGAGCCTGACCAACTCCTCAAGGTGCTCGCGGCGCGCCTGTGTCTGGTCGTTCTCTTCGATGAAAGGGATGTCCATAAAAACATCGTAAATCGAAAAGTCGTAAATCGAAAGCTCGTAAATCGTAAATCGTGAATCGTGAATCGGGGAACGCTTTTTCGATTTACGATTCACGATTTACGACTGGTGCGTGGTAGCATGGCGCTTCTAAAAAATGAGCGGGAAAGTGGTTTCGATTGATGAGCTGCGCAAAGAGCGCGAGCGGCTGCGCGCGGAGGGTAAGAAGCTGGTCTTTACCAACGGTTGCTTCGACATCCTGCACGTCGGCCACGTGCGCTATCTGGCACAGGCGCGCGCGCTCGGCGACGCGCTCGTCGTCGCCGTCAACAGCGACCGCTCCGTGCGCGAGCTGAAGGGCGCGGGCCGCCCCGTGATGAGCGAAGAAGAGCGCGCCGAGCTGCTCGCGGCCTTGAGCGGCGTGGACTACGTCACGGTCTTCGACGAGACGAGCCCGCGCCGGCTGATCGGCGAAGTCCTGCCCGACGTGCTCGTCAAAGGCGGTGACTACCAACTGGACGAAATCCACGGGCGCGAAGAGGTCGAACGCTCAGGCGGCCGCGTCCTCTCGCTCCCCTTCATCGAAGGCGCTTCGACGACTTCGATCATCGATAAAATAAGAGTGATGAGTGATAAGTGATGAGTGATAAGTGATAAGTTAAAACCCGCTTGCTTTAACTTATCACTTA
>DATFCB010000612.1:0-3532 GCA_035253525.1 Pyrinomonadaceae bacterium
CATGACTTCTGACTTCTGATGAAAAGCAACGGCATAATTCCGAACGGTTGGCTCGCCTTCGAGTTGGGCGTGCTGCGGCGTCTCAAGTTCAAGTCTGTCTCGCTCGCCTTCGCGGGCGAGCCGGAGTTGGGACTCTACCTCAAACGCTGGGACGTGCGCGTGGCCGCGAACGATCTGGCACAGTGGGCGGCGACGAAGGCCGCGGCCTTCATAGAGAACAATGAGGAGCGTTTGAGCGAAGAGGAAGTTTCGCTTGTGCTGGAAGACGCATACGTGCCCGGCCACAGGCTCTCGAACCCGACGCTGCGCAAGTGGTTCGGCGAGGCGGACGCCTGGTGGTTCGACAACGTGCGCCGCAACGCTGAGAAACTGGAATCGCCGACGCGGCGCGCGCTCGCGCTCAGTTGCGGGATGGCGGTCGGCGACTACGCGCTCTCGTTCGACGAGGAGACGCGCGAGCTGCGCCAGCCGCTCTCACGCGTCTTCCACAGAATCTGGCAGTCGCAGCCCGCACCCGTCAACAACGCGCAGCGCAACACGAGCGACAACCGCGAGGCGCGAGATTTCATCGCCGAGCAGCGCACCAACCTGCTCTACCTGAGGTTGCCGCGTGCGCGCAACGTCCACGACCGGCGGAGCAACGCGCCGTCCGCCTGGCGCGAGGAATGGGTGCGCGGCGGCGACGCCTTCTGGGACGTTTACGAGAAGCTGGGAGCGGGCCGCCTCGGCACGAGCATCGCCACCAAGCAACAATACCTGCGCTTTGTCGAAGACCTCCTGCGCGTCGCGCTCCACCTGCCCGCCTGGGCCATAGCCCACGCCGAAGACGGCTTCATCCCCGCCACGGATTTGGTCGAAACCGTCAACCGCGTCCGCAAAGTCGAGACAGTTTATTCAAAGGATTTTTCGGAGCTGACGGGCCTGCGCGCGACGATTATTACAGCTTAAGAGTAATCAGTTTTCAGTTTTCAGCCCCGTCAGGGGCGGAGTGAAAATAGCCCAGCACTTCAGTGCTGGGAAGAAGTGCGAAAATTATATCGAGTCCCGTAGGGACGACTGAACGTGGGCCAACCTTTCTTCAATCGTCCCTACGGGACTCGGCACAATTTTCTCGTTCCTTCCCCAGCACTGAAGTGCTGGGCTATTATCAACCGCCCCTGACGGGGCTAAATACTGATTACTCCTCACTTGGCTTTGAGAATCACGAGCGTCTGATCGTCGTTTCTTTCCTTCTTGCCGGACCAGGCGTCTATCTCCGTGAAGATGGCCTGGCGCAGTTCGTCCGGGGATGATTCGCGGTGGGCGACGGCGAAGCGGGCGAGCCTTTCTTCGCCGTACTCACAGCCTTCCTCGTTCTCTGCCTCGCTGATGCCGTCCGAGTAGATGAGCAGCACGTCGCCGGGGGCCAACGCGGCCGCGTCCTCTTCGTATTCTGCCCACTCGAACGCCCCGGCCATCATCCCGCCTACGGTCAGCCGCTCGATTGCGCCGTCTGCGCGGATGAGCAGCGGGGCATTGTGGCCCGCGTTGGTGTAGCGCAGCCGCCGCGTGCGGTCTTCGTAGAGGGCCAGGAAGAGCGTGGCGAAGCGGTTGGACTCTGTGCTCTGGCACAGTTGCCGGTTGATGTTGGTCATCTTGCGCGCGACCGCGCCGTCAATCTCGGCGGCGCGCACGGCAGACGCGTGCGCCGGGTTGTGGTCGCCGCCCGCTTCGGCCGCTGCCCCGGCGGCGACGAGTGCCCGCTCGGCCATCTCCATCCTCTCGGCCGTGATGCTGGTCTGCGCGCGCAAGGAGGCTTGCAGGTTCGACATCACGAGCGAGGCCGAGACGCCTTTGCCCGACACGTCGCCGAGCGCGAGCGCGACCAGCCCCGGCGCGACCTCTATGTAGTCGTAATAATCGCCCGCGACACCCAACGCGGCGCGACACTCGCCGGTTATCTCCGCGGTCAAAAGCTCAGGCGTCCGGCGCGGGAAGAGCTGCGCCTGAACCTCGTGAGCGATCTCTATCTCGCGTTCAAGGCGCTCGCGTTCGACGCGCTCTTCCAGAAGCGCCTCGATGTTGGCGGACATGTCGTTGAAGGCGGCGGCCAGCTCGCCCAGTTGGTCGTGTGAGCGGACGCGTACGCGGTGCGAGAAGTCGCCGCGCTTGATGTACTCGACGGCGCGGTAGAGTTTATGAACTGTGCCAGTCACGGCGCGCGTCATCCAGGCAGCGGCCGTCAGGGCCAAAAGTTCGAGGAGGAGAAAGACGATGGCGATGTATTTGAGCGCCTGCCGCCACATCTCGCCCGGCTCGCTCCCGCCCCAGAACTGCTTGCCCGCCAGAGCCCACGACCAGTCGAAAAGAAAACTGAGGTGGTTGCTTGTCTGACCGCTCTTCCATTCGGTCGCGGGCAGAACGACCAGATAAAAAGTGCCCGCGGGCTGCTCGCCGAACTGGTCGCGCCGGAACATCTCCTCGACTCTCGTCTCGTAATCCCCGGCCTCACGCCTCTGCCGCTCCAACTCCTCCAACGCACGCCTGTCTCTGGGGTTCGCCCTGACCACGATCCGGTTGCTCTCGTTCATCGGCGCGCTGACGAAGAACGGCCGCACGTAGATGCCGGTCGCGTCGCGGTAATGCTCTATGAGCGCGCGGCTGACCGGCACAGTCAGCAGCAGTGTGAACGGGCGGTCGCCTGCGGCCGTGCCGCGCACGACGGCGCGCATCGAAGGCGAGCCGAAGTTTTCTTCCGCGCTCGCCGCCGGAGCGAAGGCCAATCCGCCCCACTCCGCGCGCCCGCGCAGCCACTCGGGCAGCGCCGCGTCCGCGGGCATCGAATCGTCACCGACGCCACGCGCGCGCTCATCATCCGGCGTGCTGACGAACTGCGCGGCGCTCGTGTGCCCGACCGCGTTCGCCTCCGCGCCGTTTGCGCCGCGCCACAGTGCGACGCGCGCGCCCGGCAGAGACGCGTGCAGGAGCGACGCGCTCTCGTCGAGCCAGCTCTGAACGGCGCGGTCGTCCGTCACGGGCGGCAAAGACTTGAAGGCTTCGGCGAGGCCGCGCGCGGCCGCGATTGTCTGCCGCTCGGTCGCGTTGACCTGCGCCGTGATGATGCGCGCCATCCCCTGCCCAGAGCCGCCGAAGGCCGAGATCAGGCCGAGCAGTGTCATCAGTATAATCGGCGTCAGTCCTATGAAGAGGTACGTGATGACCAGGCGGCGGCGCACGCGCCAGAGGAGCTTTCTCTTCAGCCAGCGGAGCGCCGTCAGGCCGTAATAGATGCACGTCAGCAGGACGACACAGAGGGTGAGATAACGCAGGAACGAGCCGGCGGCCGCTTGTCTATAGAGAGCCGTATCGCCGAAGAGGAGCCAGAGGAATAGAAGCAGCCCGGCCGCGACGGCCACGCGCGGCATCACGCGGCGCAGCCACAGCCGCACTCCCATCAAGGCGCGTCTCAGCCTTCGCTGTTTCCCTTCAATCTGCTTCCGCATATTCGAGCCGGTTGGATACAAACTCAGGCGCTAAGATTGAAAGTTTCGAG
>DATFCB010000613.1:0-2200 GCA_035253525.1 Pyrinomonadaceae bacterium
GTCGGCTTTGTCATCTCAATAGTCAAAATCCTGTTCTTCGTGGCTCTCATCGTCTTCGGCATCTCCATCGTCAGAAAGCTCGTGGGCAGCTCCAAACCGCGCGAGCTGGAAGAGAGGGACGAGGACAGGGAACTGAACGAAGCCATGCGGCAGTTGGAAGAGATCAAGCGCCGACAGCTCATCAAATAACAAGGACGCGCCGGAGAGTTTTCATCCGGCTTAACCCTTTGAAGAGGAAAGTCATGGGACTAGGCGAATTCATGTTGCCGGAGTTCGACCGCGAGATGGCGAACACGCGCAAGACCCTCGAACGCATCCCCGAAGACAAGTTCGATTGGAAGCCGCACGAGAAGTCCACGACGATGCGCGGCCTGGCGACGCACCTCTCCAACCTTGTGAGTTGGGCCGTCCTCGCGATTGAAAAGGACGAGTTTGACGCGGTCCCCGGGGGGCAGCCCCTGCGCGCCAAGCCCGTCGAATCCGTTCAGGAGGCTCTTGAGACGTTCGACAAGAACGTGGCCGACGCGCGCGCGGCTATCAGCCTTGCGAGCGACGAGCATCTGATGAAGCCCTGGACGCTGCTCGCAGCGGGCAAGACCATCTTCACGCAGCCGCGCATAGGGGTGCTGCGCGGCATGGTCATGAATCACTCCATACACCACCGCGCGCAGCTCAGCGTTTACCTGCGGCTCAACGACGTGCCGGTCCCGGCCCTCTACGGCCCGTCGGCCGACGAAGCCGCGTTTTGAGGCGAAACCCTGCGTCGCACGCCTCACGACATCTCATGGGCGGTCGTCCGACATCAAACGCCTATGTCGAGAGATGACGCACAGCTTAATCAGCGGCCGCGCGTCGGCCTCGCGCTCTCCGGCGGCATGGCCCGCGGCTTCGCGCACATAGGCGTGCTGCGCGTCCTCGAAGAGCACCACATCCCCGTTGACTACATCGCCGGCACGTCCGCCGGCTCCATCGTCGCCGCGGGCTACGCCGCCGGGATGAGCGTGGACGAGGTCGCGCAGATCAGCCGCGGTATGCGCTGGAAGGACGTGGGGCGCGTGACGCTCTCGCGGCTCGGCGTGCAGTCGAACGCGCGCCTCGAAGAGTTTGTGCGCGCACGGCTCCCGGTCAAGAGCTTCGAGGAGCTTCGCATCCCGCTCGCGGTCGTCGCCACGGACCTCAGGACCGGCTCGGCCGTGATTATGACTGAGGGCGACGTGGCCTTCGCTGTCCGCGCCAGTTGCGCGCTGCCCGGCTGGTACGTCCCCGTCACGGACGACCACGGGCGGCAATTAGTTGACGGCGGCCTGGTCGCCAACATCCCCACGGCCGCCGTGCGCGCACTCGGCGCGGACCTGGTCATCGCCGTGGATGTCAACAGTGAGGGCGCGAAGTTCATAGGCCCGCCGCAGTCCGTCATCGGCGTCATCCTCCAATCCATCATGGTAGTGCAGAGGACCGCGGCCCTTCACCAGTTGCACGACGCAGATGTCGTCGTCATGCCCAAGACGGGCCACATCCGCTGGGACGAGATGCAGCGCGCCGACGACCTCATCACCATCGGCGAACAGGCCGCGCGCCCGACCATCGAGAGAATCAAACACCTGCTCGAACCCGTCAAAGAGCCACCGCTCAAGTGGTATCAGCGCCGCCGCCGTCAACAACAGCCGCCCGTAGACAAACGCCGCTTCTCGCCGCTGCGCTGAGACGAAGCGAGCCCAACCAAAAAGCCGCAGCACATCCGGATAAGGGAGAACGAAGTGCTGGTAAACATTCTCTGCCATAACTTGCGCTACGTGATACAGTCTATGTATGAGTTAGAGATAGAACCGGACTTTACAGATGAGCCCAACGAATAAGCAAAAAACCATCGAAGTCGCCAGCATCGTCTTCGCTGCCCTTGTGGTTGCCCTCCTTCTTTCGTTCGCGCTTTTCGCGGTCATGGGTGAATCTTTGGACTTTTGAATTTTTGTGCAGAATCCTCACCTGACCATAAAGTTACTTTAGGGGCAAAGCCTCCTGTCGTAACTTTTTAAGACACATCTCCCGCCCTTAAAACTCGCGGGTCCGTATCGAAGGCAGACGCGGGCGGGGTGTCTTTCTTCGAGCACGCAACCCCTTCGGCGGTTCCTCAGAAAGCCTAAGTCGTTCTTTGCGGGGCGGTTTCGTCTCTCGTCAGCCTTCGCGGCTTTCTCTTCGGGTG
>DATFCB010000614.1:0-10869 GCA_035253525.1 Pyrinomonadaceae bacterium
ATCGCGTCGCGTTCGTTCTGGTCCGCCGCGCGCTTGAGACGCTCCTCCATCTCTTTCATCTCGTCGCGCGACTCGTCCTCGGGGACGATCCCGTGCGTGACAGCGCGGTTCTCGCCCGTCCTGAACATTTCATCCACGTCAGCCGTGAGCGCCGCAAGCTGCGCGCGCATCTCCGCAACCAGTTCGGGCGCGTGCTGTTCAAAGAGCGGGAGCAGGCGCTTGATGACCAGGAACTTGCCCGTACGCCCGGCGCTCGACTTGTCCTGGCCCGGCGGGGGCAGCGGGCGCAACAAAATCTGCGCCGCCGTGCGGAAGAACTCCGCGCGCACATTGCGCGGGAGCACGGGCGCTGGTGTCAGCGCGCGGCGCTGCATCTGCGACGCGCCGCCGCTCGGCTCGAAGGCGATGTAAAGAAACGGCGTGAAGGCGTAGGACGAGAGGCCGGAGACTGTGTTGGCGTCGGCGTTCGCGTCGGCCGCGGCGAAGCGCAGCATCGTCATGAAACGCTGGTCGGCGGCCTTCGCGTCCTTCTCACGCAGCGCGGAGAGAAAGTCAATCGCGTCCCTGGTGACCGCGCCCGTGGCGAGCACGCTGTCGGCGTACTGTAGTGCGCGCTCCACGTCGCCGTCTTGCAGGAGTTGCATAGCCAGGCGGAAGCGCTGCGAGTCCGTGGGCGTGGACATCCAGGGGTTGCGCTCAAGCGGATTGTTCTCGCGCGCTCTGGCGTCGTCAATCCTCTTCAGGAACCCTTCGCCGAGCGCGCGGTCACGGCGGGCCGCGAGCCGCAGCACTTCGTTGCGCAGACTCGGCGGCGACGTGATGGCGACCGCGCCTGACTCACGCTGCTGGCGGCGTATTTCTTCTTCCATGCGGCGCTGAGATTCGGCGTCGGCCGACTCGGCCGACTCCCACGCGCGCTGAAAGTAGTTGCGCGCACGCTCGGGGTCCGTCTCCCAGAGGGCATCGGCTGCGCGGGCCAGAACGCGCGTACGCAGCACAGGGTCTTGATAGCTCCTGGCTTCGTCCGCCAGGCTACTGATCAAAGTGATGGCAGTCGTGCGCCGCTGCTCGGCCACAGGGTTGCCCGCTTCGGCGCGCGTGGCCGCAGCCTTCTTCGTAGTCTTCGCGGGCGCGGCCTCTTTGCCCTGAGGAGCCTGTGCGCGAGCAAGGGCGGGCGCGATGAGCGCGATCAAACAGAGCGAGACGCGGGCGCGTGTGAGACGAGACATGTTTTTGTGCCTCCAAAATTCCGGGCGAGAAAGTGGGCCAGACAAATGGCCGTCCTTCGGTCAAGCAAACTTACGCGCGTGCGTCCGCGCTAGTTCCAAGCGATTCACCGCGCGAAGAGGGAAGCCAGGGAAAACTTTTCGACGAAATATCTCTCCTGCCAGCGGGGCCGCGCGCGGTCCAGCAGCAGCGCTTCGGCCGCGCCGAATGGATAAAAGGCCGTCCGCCCCCGTTCGCTCAGAGACATCTTTTCGAGGTCGCTCATCAACAGGGACAGGCTGCGCGCCGCGTCTTCGGCGAACGGCGTGAAGTCCTTGAGCGACGCGAACTCTTTCGTCGGTTTGTAGCGCGCGGCGGCCTCCTTCGCGATGCGGTACTCAGTGTAACGCGCTACGCCCTCTTTCCAGAGCTGGAAAGAAAGGTACTTGTAATCGTCCGCCGCGAGCAAATCCTGAAGGCTCTTGCGCGCGGACAGGTAGGCCGCCAGCCGACGGCGGAAATCTTTGCCCTCGCGCGCGCCGAGCGCCGAATGAAGCGCGCGTGACGCGGCCGAGAATTGCTGTGCCACTTCCGCGCGCTCGTAAGGGAAAGCAAAATTCAGCATCCACATGCCCGTCTCGTCGCCGCGCGCCAGGTTCAATTGGTTGACCTCTTCGTAAAAGCGCGGCTGCGAGTCCTGCATCTGGTGAAAGTGTTCGTGGAAGAGAGTGACGACCCAGCGCGTGCTGGTCCTGGCCTCCGTGTTCTCCGGCTGGCCTATGACAATCGTGGAGACGCCGCCGACAGCGGGGAAGGTGGCGAGCAAGTTAGGCGCGAAGACGCGCTTGCGGAAATGTACATCGGACTTGAGAAGCTGATCGTAGCCCAGCCGCGTAAAATCCTCGGACGGCCGCGGATGGCGCAACAGGAATTCGTACTCGGGCGTCACCAGCAGGACCGCGAACGGGGCTTTACTCCATCCCTTCCAGACGCGCTCGCCCACGCGGTCGCTCATGCGGAAAGCCTCCGCTAAGCGAACGCGGTCATCCTGTCTGAGCCGCGGCCCGCCGTCCAGCGCCAGCGCGCCGACGCTCAGGAAGACGAGCGCGAGCGCGGCGCAGACTCTTGGCCCAGTTTTCCCACTCCCGCAAATTTTCATGGACGAAGAAGGCAGAACTGTACTGATAGTTTCTCAGAACGCTCACACGCGCGGGCGGGCACGGAGTTCCAAAAAACAGTGATAAGTGATGAGTGATAAGCGATAAGTAAAAGCAAGAGGTTTTAACTTATCACTTATCACTCATCACTTATCACTGCTTTTAGTTCTATTGTGAGTTTCTGATTTAGACTGCGACGACTTCCAGGTCCGGGTCAACTTCCTGGCGGATCATGCCCTCGATAGCCATCAGCGTGCCTGTGAGCGAGCTGGGGCAACTGCCGCACGCGCCCTGGTAGCGTATGTTGAGCGTGTTGTCCTTGATGCCGAGCACTTCCAGGTAGCCGCCGTCCATCATCAGGGCCGGGCGGACCTTCTCGTCCAGAATCTCGTTGATTCTCACGAGGCGCGGGTCGTCGCTCATCAAGGCCCCGAGCGCCCCGCCGATTGCGGACTGCCCGGAGGACGCGCCCGCCGCGGCGGTCGTCGCTTCCGCCGCGCGAATTGGCACAGCCAGTTGCGGCAGCAACTCGTCCCAGTCGCCCTCGTCGTCCTTCTCGACCGTGACCATGTGGTCCATGTAGAAGACCGAGACGACGTGCCCGGTGTCGAAAAGGGCGCTGGCTAATGAGTCGGCGGTGGCCTTGTCTGGGGAATCAAACTGGCGCGCGACGCCGTTCGTCACGGGCTCTTTGAGAATAAATTTGACGGCGTTGGGGTTCGGCGTCTCTTGAATATCGCTGATTTTCGGCATCTCTCATCTCCGGCGTGTTCGCCTGCTGTTCGTATAATGAATTCTCTCGAATTTGATGCACACAGATTATACTTCGTTTCACAAGAAAGAGGCAGCCGCCGAAGGGCTTTCGGGGCCGCCCCGCGCCCCCGGCCCGCAAGCCAAAAAGCGCAAAAAATGGCCGGAAAATGTGACTGGTTAACATCAAGTTCACACGCCCGCGCCGTGTCCAAAAAAAATGGACTTTACCTCAAAATAAGTATTGCCAAAAGCATATCGGAGGACTATACTCTCAGACCTCGCTTGACCCCCCTTTAACCAGGTGAGACAAGTTGAGGCAAGAAGCAGGCGATTGCGAGGGTCGCCTGCTTTCTTGCTATATAAAGCAGGAGTCTGAAGCCAGAAGTCAGGAGTCAGAATGAAAGGCGCGCTTTTCTTCTGACTCCTGACTCCTGTATTCTGACTCCTGTTTTTATGAACATAGGCATCACCGTCTATCCGACATACGGCGGCAGCGGCATCGTCGGCTCCGAGCTGGGCAAGGAGCTGGCCGAGCGCGGCCACACGGTCCACTTCATCGCCTCGGCGCTGCCGACGCGCTTGACGAAATTGAGCGAGCGCGTACGCTTTCACGAGGTCGAGATGATGTCCTACCCGCTCTTCGAGCACCAGCCGTACACGCTCGCGCTGGCGACGAAGATGGCGAAGGTGGCCGAGGCGGAGAACCTGGACCTCCTGCACGTGCACTACGCCATCCCGCACTCCATCAGCGCCATCCTCGCGCGCGAGTCCTTGCTGCCCGGCCGCCGCCTGCCCGTCATCACGACATTGCACGGGACAGACATCACGCTGGTCGGCGCGGACCGTTCCTACTTGCCCATCACGCGCTACGGCATCGTCCAGTCGGACGGCGTGACGGCCATCTCGCACTACCTGAAAAAAGCAACCGCCGAGATTTTCGAGTTCGACAACATCGCCGTCATCCCAAACTTCATCTGCGCCTCGGACTACCAACGTCACGCGGTCGAGCAACTGCGCGCAGAGCTTTCACCGAACAATGAGCCGCTGCTCGTTCACGTCTCGAACTTTCGTCCCGTCAAGCGCCCCGTTGACTGCGTCGAAATCCTGGCGCGAGTCTTGAAGAAAACGCGCGCGCGTCTCGTCATGGTCGGCGACGGGAGCGAGCGCTCGCTGGCCGAGCACCGCGCGCGCTGCCTCGGCGTTGACGAACAATGTTCGTTCGTCGGCAAGCAGCCGAAGATATCGGATTACCTGTCTGTGGCGGACGTACTCTTGCTGCCTTCGGAGCAGGAGTCGTTCGGGTTGGCCGCGCTCGAAGCGATGGCCTGCGAAGTGCCCGTCGTCGCCTCGCGCGTCGGGGGCCTCCCGGAAGTAGTGACCGACGGGGAGACGGGTTTCCTGAGCGAAGTGGGCGACGTGGACGAGATGTCTGAGCGGGCCGCGCGCCTGGCAATGGACGAAGAGTTGCGGCGCGAGATGGGGCGTCGCGCGCGCGAGTCGGCCGTCTCGCGCTACAGCACGGACCTGGTCATCCCGCAGTACATCAAGTTCTATGAGCGCGTCCTCGCCGCCTGAGGCGGGCGACAAGCCCGTCGGCTACATCATACAGAACCTGGAGCGGACCTACGGCGTCCCCGAGAACCGGCGCTCGTCCAGCCCGCTCGACATGCTCGTCAAGATCATCCTCTCGCAGGCGACGAGCGACACCAACTCCGACCGCACCTTCGCCGCGCTCAAAAAACGTTTCCCCACCTGGGACGCCGCCCTGCGCGCGCGCACGTCAACAATCGCCGAGACGATTCGCGCGGGCGGCCTGGCGAACCAGAAGGCCGCAGTCATCAAAGACGTGCTCGCGCAGATTAAGGAGGAGCACGGCGCGCTCAACCTGGACTTCCTGCACGACCTCTCAAGCGAAGAAGCCGCCCGCTACCTCGCGCAGTTTCGCGGCATTGGCCCGAAGACCATCGCCTGCACGCTGCTCTTCGCCTGCCGCAAGGAAGTCTTCCCGCTCGACACGCACATCTTCCGCATCCTGCGGCGCGTCGGCCTCATTCCCCAAAAATGTACCGACGCGCACGCGCACGCCATCATGAACAGAATTGTACCACCGGGAAAGTTCTACTCCTTCCACGTCAACCTCATCCGCCACGGCCGCACGCTCTGCCGCCCGCGCGACCCCCTGTGCGAGCGCTGCCCGATTGTCGAATATTGCGATTACGGGCAGGAAATCATCTGAAATGTTTTGGCGTAAAACGTCATGGTAGGTGTAAGGCCGTCTTCGGAAGCGATGGGCTATGGCGGTCAAATCGTGGAGAGGTCAGTGCCGAGTCTGAAATTGGCCCACCACTGAAAATTCGATTGACACGAATCAGGCGGGGGAATATTCTCCCGCGCGTAGCAGTCACCGGCACACTTTCAAACCTTCTCCGGGGGCTTGATTATTCAGTCCAGGCCGGTTGCGACATCACTCTATCGAAGTCTCATCCTTTCCAAACGAAGCAGGAGTAACATCGATGTCCAGTGCGGGAGAAAACGAAGTTGACGCGGCCCAGTTCCACACGGCGATTCACCTCCTCGACGTGGGGCAGGACCCTTACGGCGACGCCGTTTTGTGCCAGTTCGGCAACACGACGGTCCTGATTGACGGCGGCCACCCCGGCAGCTACAACGGGCAGGGAGAGCACGTCTCGATACCTGACCAACTCAGGGAACTCCTACAGCAAGAGCCCCCGTTCACGATTGACCTGGTGGTCATCTCGCACGCGCACCAGGATCACATAGGGTGCATCCCGCGCATGGTGCAGGAGGGTGATCTGACGCCGCGCTGGGCGCTCCTGATTGACCCCGCGCTCGGCTGGGGCCGCGTGGACGTTGACAGCCTTGACGCGCCCCCCGCCGGCCAGGCCGACGCCAGGGTGCTCAAACTCGCCGCCGCGCTTCGCGAACACCTCCGCTCGGGCGCGACCGAACGGCGCGACCTGACGGACTTCATGACGGACGCCGTGACGCTCGAAGACCGCTACGAGAGGATGATCGAAACGCTGAAGGACGGCGGGACCCGCGTCGTCCGGTTCGGGCGCGACAGCACGACCGCGCTGACAAACGCCTTTGAGAGCATCGGCTTCAAGATACTCGGCCCGACCAGGGCGCACCTGCGCGCGTGCGCGCGGCTCATCGCCCGCAGCACGCAGGACGCGATTAGCCGGGCGACAGACTTCTTCCAGGTAGACAGCAGTACGGATTTGACGACCGCTTACCAGCGACTCACCTCCTCGTCCAGCGATGACCTGGACGCCGCCTCGCGGCTCGGCGCGGCCGTCAACCTACAGAGCAACGTCATCATGTTCGACTATAGGGGCAGGAAGCACCTCTTCGCAGGAGACATGCAGTTCGAAGACCCGGGCGTGCCGGACGACTCGCTGTTCGACAGCGTGCAAGAGTTAAGACGCATCGTCAGCGAGCAGGGGCCGTACGACTTCGCTAAACTCTCGCACCACGGGAGCCATAACGCCTTCTCCGAAGAGATTCTCAGCGAGATGGGCGGGACTGCGTTTCTGGGCATCTGCGCGGGCGAAAGGAGCACTTCGCACCCGAGCCGGGAAGCGCTCTCGGTGCTCAAGCGACACCGCGACGAGCTTCAGTGGGCGCGCACAGACCGTAACCGCGAGTCGAGTTTCTTCTTCGGGACGGGCAAGCCCGCGATAGAAATCTCTCGCGGGCGGATTAACGACTTTCGCCCGAACAGGGTGGACGAAGGGGAGCTTCCTGCGGAAACCGCGCCGGCGACTCCGCAGCCTTTAGCGACGACCTCCAGGCCAGTCGTGGGCCAGGAGCAGCGGCCGGCCCCCGCCGCCACCACCGGGGCGGACGCGGTCGAGTTGACGGTGCGGATTCCTCACGCCGCCACGCGCATCACATTTTCAGGTGAGTTCTCGTTACAGATAGAACCTGGCGGCGGGGGCCAGCCTTCCGCCGTCGTGCAAAGCAACGCGCCGTCGCGGAGCGAGCAGGACAGACCGAGCCTGGGGGCTGGCGCGGCCGTTGGACGCAGACTGGCCGACTTGCTGCTCGTGACGAATCGGCAGAAACTCGCGAGCAACATCGGTGAAGGGGAGTGCGAGCGTATCCTCTCGGAACTGCAACGGTCGGGGGCAAACCTTTTCGACGCGCTGCCCGGCGGGGTCCGGGACGCCGCCGAAGCCGCCGCCGTCGTGAACGACGTTTTGGCCCAGCACCCCGGCACGAAGGGTTTAGTCTTGCTCGGCGGCTTCGACATCATACCGTCACAGAGATTCGACTGCCTCCCGCCCGACGTTCGCGCCCGCCTGGGCAGCAACGACGACCCGGACAATTTCATCGTCTGGAGCGACGACGTTTACGGCAAGCGCGGCGACGACGGGTTGCCCGTGATTCCCGTCAGCCGCATACCCGACGGGCAGTCCGCAGACCTCGTTTCGAACGCCATCAGGACCGGCCCACCGCCGCGTTGGTCCGGCGGCGGCCTGCGTAACTCTGCGCGGCCGTTCGCCGACGGCATCTGGCAAAACATAGACGGGGGCACGAGACTGCTGGTCTCCGAGCCGACCGTGCCGGACGGGATCGGGCCGCAACACTTCGCGGTTGACCAGATATATCTGATGCTTCACGGCCACCACAACGACACCGCGCGCTTCTGGGGCGAGGCCGCCGAAGGCGAGTACATAGAAGCCTTCAACGTCGCCAACATTCCCGCGCTCAACGGGGCCACTGTTTTTACGGGCTGTTGCTGGGGAGCCCTGACCGTCAACAGGACGGCCTCGCGCTACTCGCCGACCCAGCCCATCGCTCAGAAGACCCCGGACTCTTCCATCGCGATGCGTTTCCTGTCGAACGGCGCGAACGCCTTTGTCGGTTGCACCGGCGCTCACTACTCGCCCGACATAGCACCGTATGACTTCTTCGGCGGCCCCATGCACGCGGCCTTCTGGGGAAGAGTCCGCGCTGGGGAAGCGCCCGCGCAGGCGCTACTGAACGCCAAGGCGGACTACTTGCTCGGGATTCCGCACGAGCAACGCGGTGTCAGCGCCCGCGCCATAGAGTGCAAGATACTGTGGCAGTACACCTGCCTGGGTCTCGGGTGGTGACGCTCCGCCGAAAACGTTCCGGCGCGCATCTTGCCAACCCGGCTTCTTAGTCGGATAATGAGTCACGTCAAGGAGAAGCACATATGGCTACGCTATCGAAGGAAGAAATAGAGGCAATCGTCGAGCGCGACATGCCCGGCCACCGGCTCGTCAGGGGTGCGGCCGACGAGAGGGCTGACGACTCTGAAAGGTCCGGCGGGAACCTGGACTCGCGCGAGTCCGGCCCGGATAGTGACGCCGCCTCCCCGAACCTGGACACCCTGCGCGAGAAACTGCGGCGCAGGAGAGGCGGCAACACGCGCTCGGACAGTCAGGTGGACGCAAGGGCGAGCCGCGAGAGCGACGACGCGGACGACGACGAGGATATTATTGTGGCCGTCAGGCCGAAGGTTTCTCGCGACCCGTTCGACGTGGGGCCTCGCACCAAGGCCGTGGTGATTTCGGGCAGGTCGAAAAGGGTCATCGGCCGCCAGGGGTAACACCCGGCCGCTTCCCGTCAACCTGCCGCTTCCGACCTGAAGCCAAACGCATCGAGAGCGCCACAGGCTCGCAGCAAGAGCCTGTGGCGCTCTGCTTTTCCGGGGCTTCGTCGAAGTCCCTGGAAATGCTTCTTCTCTCTGTCCCGCGCCTTTTGACTGCGGTATGCTGAAACGATGCCCTACCTCGTTGACGGCAACAACGTGATGGCGCAGCGCGTCGGCTGGCACAAAAATAAGCCGAAGGCGCGGCGCGGGTTGATGGACGAGCTGGCGCGGTTCGCGCGTGCGCGGCGCGTGAGCGTGATGGTCGTGTTCGACGGCGCGCCGGAGGAGTTTTTCGCGGATGGGTCGAGCTACAAGGGCGTGCGCGTCTTCTACAGCGAGCGCGGGTCGAACGCGGACGAGCGCATCAAGCGTATGGTCGAGGAGACGCGCGGGCGGCGCACGCTCGTCGTCGTCACGTCTGACCGCCAGCTCGGCGACTACGTGCGGCGGTGCGGCGCGCAGGTCATGCGCTCCGGTGAATTCAGAAAGAAGATGGAAGCGGAGGCAGCGGCGGACGGCGGCGCGCGGGAGCCTTCAGTCGAGGAAAAGTTGGACGAGTGGATGCGCTACTTCGGCGTCGCGCCCGGAGATGACGAGGAATAGGGTGCGGGAGATAGGGCAACTGAGGTAAGCTGGTCCGAAACGGCGAAGGCTTAATAAAGACCTGAGGGAGGGAAATCAATGCGACGGACTTTTACAGCTTTGCTTTTGCTCGCGGCCGCAGTCTCCTTGAGTGCCTGCGGCGGCAGCTCGAACACCGGCGTCAACGCTGGCCGCGACGACGTGGACACGACCGTCAACAGCGAAAGAATCGAAAGCTCGAACATCGCGCCCACGGGCGGCCCCGGCCCGGAGCCCGAGAGCCGCGGCGGGCAGTCCTCATCAAACGACAACACGAGCAAGAACGCGAACGAAAACAAGAGCGCCGATAGGAACCAACCTGATACCAAGAACAAGAACTCGCAGTGATATTGCGGATTGGAAGAGTCAAGCGGCTCTTAGCGCCTTTGCGTCTTTGCGTGGAATGTATTTGTTTTCTCACGCAAAGACGCAAAGGCGCTAAGAGTTTGAGTCGTTTGATTTGCTGAGGGCTTTCTTAGAATCCGCAATCGTCAAAGCGGGCGCGGCGCGGCGATTGTGGACATGATCTCCGCGAAGCGCGGGTCCTGGCGCAGTGTCTTCCAGTTCGGGTCGTGCTCGAAGCAGGGGCGGTTCTCGTTGCCGAGCGCGATTGAGCGTTCCAGCCACTCGAAGGCTTCCTCGCGCATCCCTTCCAGCGCGTAAGCCGAAGCCAACCCGTAGGCTATGTCCGGGTCAACTCTGGCGTTCCTCTTCACGTCGTCCGTCAACTCGGCGCGCGCCGCCTCGTGTTGCCCAAGCGCGCTCAGGAAGATTGCCAGGAACGGGCGGACGCCGTGCATGTTCGGGTGGTGCTCGAAGACCTGACGCATCAGGATAACCGCCCCCTCCACGTCCAGCTTGTAGTAGAGCGCGAGCGCGCGGAAAGTTTTGACGAGCGGGTTCTCGGGCTCGCTGCGCGCGGCCTCGTCCAACTCGGCGACGGCGTCGTCAAACCGCCCCTGATAGATGCGTATCAGCGCGCGGTTGCAGCGGACGACCACGCGCGCCGCCGGGTCCAGTTGCAAGAGCTTGTCGTAGCTCCTGAGTGCGCGGTCATACTCCCCGTCCAGCCTGTGCAGCGTCCCTTTGACGAAGTAGACCACGGCCTCGTTGGGCGAATCGCGGCGCGCGCGCGCGACCTCCGAGCGCGCCTTCTGCTTCTCGCCGCGCCAGAGGTAGACGAAGACCATCAGCATGCGCGCCTCGGCGATGGTCGGGTCCAGCTCAAGTGCGCGCTCAAAGGCGCGCTCGGCCAGTTCGAAATCCTCGGCCGAGCCGAAGCCTTTGAAGACGCGGTTGACGTGGGCGGCACCCAGACCGTCGTGCGCGAGCGCAAAGTTGGGGTCAAGCTGGATGGCACGCTCGAAGTGTGCCATCGCCGCCTCGCAGTCTTCGGGCGCGACCGTGCGGAAGATGAAGCGCGCGAAGAGGTCGCGCCCGCGCAGGTATTCCTCGTAAGCGGCGGCGCTCTCCGTGGCGGGCCTC
>DATFCB010000615.1:0-2615 GCA_035253525.1 Pyrinomonadaceae bacterium
CAATTGAGTTTAGGCTGAAGAAAGAATCTCACGCAAAGACGCAAAGAAAACGCGAGTCTTTTCTTTGCGCCTCCAGCGTGAGACTTCCTATTGCTCACACTCAATCGCAAGTGGCTATATCACCTGTCGGCTTCGCGCACCCTGACGACTTCGCCCTCCGCCTGCTTTTGGCCGCGCTCCTCTGGCGAAGGCTGTGGGGGCGGCGGCGGGTTGGCGACGAGCATTTCGAGCGCGGCGTCTACGACCTCGCCGATGCGAGTGACGAGCACGATCTCCAACTCCTTGCGCACGTCGTCGGGGATGTCTTCGAGGTCGCCCTCGTTGCGCGCCGGGAGGATGATGCGGCGGACGCCAGCGCGGTGGGCCGACAAGACCTTCTCCTTGATGCCGCCTACGGGGAAGACCAGCCCCGAGAGAGTTATCTCGCCCGTCATCGCGGTGTCGGGGCGAACACGCCTCCCCGTATAGAGCGAGGCCAGCGCGGACGTGATCGTCACGCCGGCAGACGGCCCGTCCTTCGGGATTGCCCCGGCGGGCACGTGCAGGTGCACGCCGTAACCCTTGAACATCTCCGGGTCAATGCCGAACTCCGAGGCGTGCGACCAGAGGTACGAGCGCGCGGCCCGCGCAGACTCCTGCATCACTTCACCGAGTTGTCCCGTGATGGTCAGCCCGGAGCCGCCGGGCAGGAGCGTCGCCTCTATGAAGAGGACTTCGCCGCCCATCTCCGTCCAGGCCATCCCCGTCGCCACGCCCGCCGGCAACTCCTTGCGCGCCTCTTCCGGGTAGAACTTCGGCGAGCCCAGATACTCCTTGATGTCCCCACGGTCAACTACCACGCGCGCGGCCTCGCCGCGCGCGATTTTCAACGCGGCCTTGCGTATGATGCCGCCGACGGTCCGCTCCATCTGGCGCACGCCCGCCTCGCGCGTGTACCGCTCGGCGATGAGCTTCAGCGCCGCGTCCGTAATCTCAAACTTCGCTTCGTCGAGCCCGTTCTCCTCAATCTGACGAGGCACTAGGTAGCGCCGCGCGATGTGCAGCTTCTCCTGGTCGGAGTAGCCCGCGAGCCGAATAATCTCCATGCGGTCGCGCAGGGGCGCGGGTATCGGCCCCAACTGGTTCGCCGTCGCGATGAAGAAGACCTTTGAAAGATCGAACGGCAAATCAAGGTAGTGGTCGCGGAACGAGTTGTTCTGCTGCGGGTCCAGAATCTCCAGGAGCGCAGCGGCCGGGTCGCCCCGGTAGTCCGCGCCGAGCTTGTCAATCTCGTCGAGCATCATCACGGGGTTGTTCACACCCGCGCGCCGTATGGACTGTACGATGCGGCCCGGCATCGCGCCGATGTAGGTGCGACGGTGGCCGCGCAGTTCCGCCTCGTCGCGCACGCCGCCCAGACTCATACGCTCGAAGTGTCGTCCCATCGCACGCGCAATCGAGCGCCCCAGGCTTGTTTTCCCTACGCCCGGCGGGCCGACGAAGCACAGGATGGGACTCTTGGCCTCGGGCTTCAATTTAATGACGGCGAGGAATTCGAGGATGCGCTCCTTGATCTCCTCAAGACCGTAGTGGTCTTCGTCGAGAATGCGCCGCGCCTCGTTAAGGTCGAGCTTGTCCTCGGTTGATTTCTTCCACGGGAGTTCGAGGACGTATTCGAGATAGGTGCGTATGACGTGATAGTCGGGCGCGGCCGCGGGCAGTTTCTCCATCCGTTTCAACTCGCGCTCGGCCTCCTTGCGGACATCTTCGGGCAGGTCCGCCTGATCCAGACGCTCGCGAAGCTGCTCGGCTTCGGCGCGCTCGCCGCCCTCGTCGTCGCCCAACTCCTTCTGAATCGCCTTCATCTGCTGGCGCAGGATGTAGTCGCGCTGCGCCTTGTTCATCTCCGTCTGCGCCTCGCTCGCAATCTTCGAGCGCAGTTGCATGATCTCGACTTCGCGCGCGAGCAGGCCGTGGGCCAGGCGCAGCAGCTCGTCCGCCGTGTTGGCTTCGAGCATCTTCTGCTCCTGCTCGACGCCGAGGTTGAGGACCGAAGCGAGGAAGTAGGCCAGGCGCACGGGGTCATCCGAAGACATGACGGCCATGCGGACTTCGGGCGGGACTTGCGGCAGCATGGCGAGCGCCTGCTGAATCAACCCCTGCATGTTGCGCTTGAGCGCCTCGACCTCTTCCGGGTCTTCGGTTGTCAGGTCAGGCAGAATCTGTACGCGCGCGCGAAGAAACGGCTGCTCCTGCTTCCACTCCAGCACCTTGATGCGCTCTGTGCCCTGCACGATGAGCTGCATCACCTCCTCGTCGCGCATCATGCGCTTGACCATGACGAGCGTGCCCACGTCGTAGAGGTCTGCGGGCGTCGCATCCTGGCCCGTCACGTCATCTTTGCGGAGCGTGACGCAGGCCAGGAGTTTCTCCTCGGTGGCGAGCGCAGCCTCGACCGCAGACATGGAGCGCGGGCGGCCGACCGACAGCGGGACCACCGTCTCCGGGAAGAGCGTCGTCTGCTGCAAAGGCAGCACGCTGATCTCGAACGGCACGGGCTGCGCCGCCTGCGACACGTTCTGCCCGCCAGCCGCCTCTCCCTGCTGTTGCGTTTGATTGTTCTCTCTCGTCTCAGA
>DATFCB010000616.1:0-12554 GCA_035253525.1 Pyrinomonadaceae bacterium
CGGCGTAGGGTTCGCGAGTGTGGGATCGCCGACGATGTTCGGGCGGTCGTTCGCGCCGAAGCCCAGACTCGAACGCCCCGTGCCGCTGTTGTCTATGTCGGGCAGAAGCGCGACCGTGAAGGGTCGTCCAGACTGCAAGGTGACAATGCCATAGGTCTCCCAGCCGCTCAGCACGGTCGTCAGCCAGCCGTCGTCGGAGAGGAACCTGCGCCCCTCGCCGAACGGCAGGTCGTAAGAGTAGCTGACGGACAAGCGGTGGCGAACGTCGAAATTGGACCGGCCGCGCTCGGCCCGCGTGTTGAAGCTGTCCTGCGGAAAGTTCGGGTCGCCCGCGCTCGTGAAAAAGTTCGACGCATCGTCAATTGACTTCGACCAAGTGTAAGACGCGAGCATCGAGAACCCTTGGGAGAGTCGCTGCTGAAAACGCGTCTGTAAGCTGTGATAGTTGGAGTTGGCGCGCGATTCCAGGATGTTGATGTCGGCGAACTGAAGCACGGGCCGGATCATTGCGGGGGAGGACGGGGGGACCGAGCCCTGGTTGATGTCGCGCGCAGATAAAAGCTTAGTCCCCTTCGACCCGACGTAGGCGACTTCGAGGACGCGATTCTGGCCCAGTTGCCGCTGGACGTTCAGGTTCCAGTGCTGCATGTAGGCCGTGCGCAAATCGCGCTGGATGGCGAGCGCGGAGTCGGGCAGCGCGAACGGGAAGGAACTCGGGAACGGGTCGTCGAGCGTCAGCGGCAAGCCCTGTAGCGGGAAGAAGAGATTGAAATCGAAGTAGGGCGAATTGAAGTAGAGCGCCTCGCCGGGGGCGAGCGGCGACTGGTCGTAGTAGACGCCGTAGCCGCCGCGCAGCACTGTCAGGCCGTCGTCGCCCAGCGTCCACGCAAAGCCCACGCGCGGCGCAAAATTGTTTTTGTCCGCGTCGAATCCGCCGCGCGGGATGCCGTTCGCGCCGACGGGGACGAGCGTCTGCGTCGCAGGGTCGTAGATGTTGGCACGGTCAAACGCATCCACTGGCGGCGAATTGTACTCGTAGCGCAAGCCCGCCGTCAGAGTCAGGCGCGGGTGGATGCGCCAGCTATCGTTGAAGAAGAAGTTGTAGCTGTTGGAGCGCAGGTGCTGCGCGTTGTCCACGCGCGCGCCGCCGGTCACGAGCGGGAGGCCGAGCAGGAGGTTGCCGAGGCCGTTGCCCCCTGGCGAGAAGAAATCCGAGAAGGTCAGGAGGCCCCTGGATTGCACGTCCCGGAAGGCGTTCTGTTGCACGAAGCGGATGTCCGCGCCGAACTTCATCAGGTGGCTGCCGCGCGAATAGGTCACCGTGTCGAGCAACTGGTACGTGTTGGTCGTGCTCTGCTGCGGGTTGTTGCCCTCGTCGCCAATGGGCGAGAACCCAGTCACGGTGATGAAGCTCAGGCCGTAGTCGCGCGGATTGCTTGATAGTTCGGGCAGGCCGACGGCGCGGTTCGTGCTCGTGCCGAAGTTTTCCTGAAAGACGCCGACTGAGACGCGGTTGAAGGCGAAGCGTGCCTCGTTGACGAGGGCCGGGGTGAAGACGTGCGTTTCGCCGAGCATGAGGTTCTGACCGCGGCGCGGGATGTTCACGCCGTAGCCCGGCAATGGCGAGAAGGTCGGCCCCGAAAACGGCTCGAACAGGTCGCGGTCGTTGAAGCTATAGCGGAAGACGAGGCTTGAGCTATCGTTCAGCGAGTGGTCGAGGCGAACGTCGAAGCTGTCGTTGCGGTCGCGCTGCACGGGCGAGGAGACGAAGTTCTGGAACGGGTCGTTACGATTGGGCGCGGGGTAGAGCGCGGCGATACGGCGGCCCGTTGCGCTCTGCCGATTTTCGGGAATGATGTTGCCGGGGAAAGGCTGAAACGTTAAGGGGTCTATGACCACGAACCCGCTCTGCGAGAAATCGCCGACACGCTCGCGCAAAGTAGGCACGGTGGCGAGGCGCGTGATGCCTTCGCGCGAGCGCGTCCCTTCGTAGTCCGCGAAAAAGAAGGTGCGGTTTTTGACGATGGGGCCGCCCAAGGAGAAGCCGAACTGGTTGCGCTGGTACTTGGGCGCGGGCTGGTCCGAAGGCGCGAAATAGTTGCGCGCGTCGAGCGCGGCGTTGCGGAAAAATTCGTAGACCGAGCCGTGGAAGTCGTTCGACCCGGACTTCAGGACGACGTTGACCTGCGCGCCCGCGTTGCGCCCGAACGAAGCGTCGTAGGTGCTCGTCAGCATCTCGTATTCGCGTATGGCGTCCACGGGCGGGCGCACGCCGAACGTGTTGAGCTTCGGGTCTACGTTGTAAACTCCGTCTAATAGGAAATTGTTGCTGTCCTCGCGCGCGCCGTTGACGCTGAAGGCGAAGTCGCCGCGCACGGAGCCAGCGGACCCCGGTGCCGACGGGACCGCGCCGGGGACGAGCAAATTCAACTCGTAGAAGTTGCGCCCGTCGAGCGGCAGGCCCGTGATCTGGCGGTTCTCAATGACTGTCCCGAGCGAGGCCGAATCTTTTTTGAGCGGCGCGAGTTCGTCCGTCACGACGACGTTGTCAAAGTTTCCCGGCACCTCAAGCCGAACGTCAAATCTGAATTCCTGATTGACCTGTAAGGTGACTGAGCGCACGTGGGGCGCGAACCCCACGGCGGCGATTTGCAACTGATAGGGGCCGGGCCTGAGCGAAGAGATTATATATTCGCCGTCGCCGCCGCTGGCGGTCGTCCGCGCCTCGCCGGTTTCGCCGCTGGTCAACGTGACAGTCGCCCCCTGAATCACGGCCCCGCGCGGGTCCGTCACGATGCCGCGAGTCGAGCCCGTGTGGGTCTGTGCGCAGAGGGGCGTGGCACAGCAGAGCAGCAGAGTGAATGCGATGAGGGAGACGATGTTTCTCAGCTTCAAGATGATTCTCCTAGACCGTACGTTTGAACAGGACAGGCGTTTCTTCAGTTATCTTCTAATTCGGCTTGCGGCGTATTATGACTTGAGACGCTCGCTTTGTTGTAAAAAAGCTGTAAAAGAAGTGCGTCGCCTGTCAATAGTTTGTAAAAGGGGAAAGCGACTGCTACCAAAATTCTGAAACCGATTGCTAGAATACGCAGTATTAACAAAAGAAGTTCTCGTCTCGAAGGGGAGAAATAGGAAACATCATGTCGTTTTTGCAATTTTCATTAGCGCCTTTCTGTCGAAAGGCCGCGCTCGTCGCCTGTCTCATACTGGGCCTCGGCATCAGTGCTCACGCGCAAACCTCCAGCACGCTCACCGGCGACATCAAGGACACGACCGGCGCGGCGCTGGTCGGGGTGCAGGTGACGGCCCGCAGCCTGGACACGGGGCTTACGCGCACCACCGTCAGCGAAGATGAGGGCCGCTTCGCCTTCCCCGGCCTCGCGGTCGGCGCTTACGAGGTGCGCGCCGAGATTTCAGGCTTCAAGCATTACGTTTACGACCGCATCAACCTGACGGTCAACGAGACGGCGACGCTCAACATCGTCATGGAGCCGGCCGGCCTGGAAGCGACGGTCACGATTAGCGAAGACGCCGCGCCGGTCAATACCCGCACGCAGGAGCTGAGCTATCTGGTCGGCGAGCGGGCCATACGCGAGTTGCCCCTCAACGGCAGAAACTACACGGACCTCTCGCTCTTGCAGCCCGGCGTCATCGCCTACCAGCACCGCGACGGCGGCTCGGTCGTTGCACACGGTCTAGGCATCAGCATCAACGGACAGGACCCGCGCTCGAACGTCTTCCTTTTGGACGGGACGCCGCAGAACGATTTCACCAACGGCCCGGCGGGCAGCGCCGCCGGAACGTCGCTCGGCATCGAGACGATACGCGAATTTCGCGTCGAAGCAAACGCCTACAGCGCCGAGTATGGGCGCAACTCCGGCGGCCAGATTAACGCCGTCTCCAAATCGGGGACCAACGACTTCCACGGCTCGCTCTACGAGTTTCACCGCAACGACAACTTCGACGCGCGCAACTTCTTCGACCCCTCGGACAACCCGGAGTTTAAGCGCAACCAGTTTGGCGGCGCGGTCGGCGGCCCCGTCCGCAAGGACAAGCTCTTCTTCTTCGCGGGCTACGAATCTTTGCGCGAGAATCTGGGCCGAACTATCTCGACGGTCGTGCCCGACCTGAACGCACGTAACGGCGTGCTCCCGCGCCCAGGCTTTCCCGGCCAGACCATCACCGTCAACGTCAGCCCGGTAGTGCGCCCTTACCTCGACGAGTTCCCGCTGCCCAACGGCGCGAACCTGGGCGGGGGACTCGCAGCCTACAACTTCGGCTTCGCGCAGCAGATTCGCCAGCACTTCGTGCAGGGCCGCGTTGACTACAACCGCAGCACGCGCGACCAGTTCTTCGCGCGCTACACCTTCGACGACGCGGACCAGCTTCTCCCGACGGACTTCCCGCAGTTCCCGCGCACGTTCTTCTCGCGCAACCAGTTCTTCACGGGCGAGTACCGCCAGACCGTCTCGCCCTCGACGCTCAATACGTTCCGCATAGGTTTCAGCCGGACGCGCGTGGGCCAGAACGTCGAGGCGAACATCTCGCAAGACTTGCAGCCCTTCGTGCCGGGCCGCGACATCATCGGCGACATAGACATCGGCGGCATCCCGCGCTTCGGCCCGCAGTCTTCCGGCAACCTCAGGCTCGTGCAGAACGTCTTCGGCGCGGAGTATAGCCTGCTGCACAGCCGCGGGCGACATCTCATCAAGGCCGGCGCGCTCGTCGAGCGCTACCAGGACAACATGGTCAACCCGACCTTCGGCAACGGCATCTTCACCTTCGCCTCCTTGCGCGACTTTTTGGAGAACCGGGCACAGCGCTTCATCGGATTGACGCCTGACGCCGCGCTCGACCGTTACTGGCGCTTCACGCTCGCGGGCTTCTACGTACAGGACACTTACCGCGCGCACCAGCGCCTGAGCCTCAATGCCGGGCTGCGCTACGAGATTGCGACGCTGCCCGTGGACACCAACGGGAGGGATTCGGCGCTGCCGGAGTTGAGCGACCGCACGCCGACCGTGGGCCAACTTTACGAGAACCCGACGCTCAAAAACTTCTCGCCGCGCGTCGGCTTCGCGTGGGACGTGTTGGGCGACGGGACGACCAGCGTGCGCGGCGGCTACGGCATCTACTTCAACACGAACAACCAGCAGAATTTGATCGTCACCGTGACGAATCCCCCGGCGACGCCCCGGCCCGTCATCGTCAACCCCGCCTTCCCCGTCCCGAACTTCGCTGGCTCGATCTCGATTCGCCCGGTGCAGTTCGACCTGGATAACCCTTACGTGCAGGTCTGGAATTTGAACGTGCAGCGCGAGCTGTGGTTCGACACCGTGCTGACGCTCGGCTATGCGGGCTCGCGCGGCGTGCACCTCCTGCGCAGCAACGACGTGAACATCCCAACACCCGTCATACGCGCAGACGGCACGCCATTCTGGCCCGTGGGCCAGCCGCGCCCCAACACGGCGTTCACGACCATCGAGTTGAAATCGTCGGACGGCAACTCGTGGTACAACGCGATGGTCTTTGAACTGCGCAAGCGATTCAGCCGCGGTTTCTACGCGCAGTCGTCCTACACCTTCTCGCGCAACATAGACACCACGCAGGCTTCGACCTTCTTCTCCGACGCGACCAACGGCACGACGACGGCCTTCCCCGAGTTCCCCAACCTCGACTACAACAAGGGGCTGGCCGACTACCACGCCAAGCACAACTGGGTCTTAAACTTCGTCTGGGAGATTCCCTTCGCCAAAGGCATGGACGGCGTTATGGGCCAGCTTCTTGACGGCTGGCAGCTCTCGGGCATAGGGCAGATGCGCAGCGGGAACCCCTTAACGGTCTTCGTCGTGCGCAACCGCTCGCGCTCGCAGTGGTCGCCGTCGCTCTCGCCGGGCGTCGGCTTCGACCGGCCCAGTTTCGCGGACGGCTTTACGCACGAGACGGCCGTCACCGGCGACCCCAACGCTTACTTCAACCCGGCGGCCTTCGTCCTTCAGCCCGCCGGGACGCTCGGCAACGTCGGGCGCGGCTCGCTCATCGGGCCAAATCTGCGCACCTTCGATTTGTCGGCGCTCAAAAACATACGGCTCTCGGGCCTCGGCGATTCGGCCCGTTTACAACTACGCGTAGAGGCTTTCAATATTTTCAACCGCACGAATTTCGCGGTCCCGAGCCTGCTCGCCTTCACCGGCGTTGACGGCGAAGCGCCGCTCCCGTCGTTCGGCCGCATCCGCGCGACCGCAACCTCCGCGCGGCAGATACAACTCGGAGTGCGACTCACTTTCTAAGGGATGAGGGATGAGGGATGAGGGATGAAAGGGGTCGAGTGAACCGCTCACTGAATCGTTGATTCAACGGCTGTTCATTCATCCCTCATCCCTCATCCCTTATTGAAAGGAGCACGATGGTCTGGATAATGTTCGCTCTCGGCGCGGCGGTGTCGTGGGGGCTTTACGGCCCCGTGCTGCACCGCGGTCAGGTGCTGTTGGGCAGCCCTTTGCGCGCTCTGCTGTGTGTCGGCTTCGCCTACTTTTTAATCGGGGTGTTGGTCCCCGTCTTCAGCCTCTGGTATCAGGGAAACCTGCTGGGCGGGTTCAACATGAAAGGCTCTCTGGCGGCGATGGGGGGCGGCGCGCTCGGCGCGCTCGGCGCGGTCTGCATCATCCTCGCCTTCAGGTCCGGCGGGCTCCCCACTTACGTCATGCCGCTCGTCTTCGCGGGCGCTCCGCTCGTCAACGTCCTCTTCTCGATGTGGCTCCACCCGCCGAAAGAATCGCCCAACCCGCTGCTCTACGTCGGCTTCGTCCTGGCCTCAATCGGCGCGGGGCTGGTGCTCTACTTCAAACCGCAATCGTGATTCTTGAAGGCTGACTGCGGCGGACGCGTCCTCTTTGCGTCCGCCGCAAGCTTTACAATCATTTTACATCCGCCGACGGCAAGCGACGCTATAATCTCAATCCAAGCGGATTCAAGCAGCGAAGGAGGCTTTAGGAATGAGAAGCTCACGCGTGATGTTGGTTGGCGCAGTGTTCGTGCTCCTCTTATTGTTGTCCGTAGTCAAGGCCGGCGCGCAGACGGGCGGCGAGTGGCCGCAGTGGCGCGGGGCCAATCGCGACGGCATCTCGCAGGAGACAGGGCTGCTCAAAGAGTGGCCCGCCGACGGCCCGCCGCTCGCGTGGAAGGCGGCGGGCGCGGGCCGCGGTTATTCTTCGCTCGCCATCTCGAAGGGGCGCATCTACACGATGGGGCTCAAGGGCGACCGCGAACACGTCATCGCCTTCGATGTCGCCACAGGCAAGCAGGTCTGGGCGACTCCGCACGGCGGCGCTTTTCGCAACGACCGCGGCGACGGCCCGCGCGGCACGCCCACCGTTGACGGCGACCGCCTCTACGCGCTCGGCGGCAACGGCGACCTCTCCGCCCTCGACACGAAGACGGGCCGCATCGTCTGGACCATGAACGTCCTGCAAAAGTTCGGCGGCGAGAACATCATCTGGGGCATCAGCGAGTCGCCGCTCATCGTCGGCGAGAAGTTGCTGGTTAACGCGGGCGGCCCCGGCGCTTCCGTCGTGGCGCTCAACAAAAAGGACGGCTCGCTCATCTGGAAGAGCCAGAGTGACAAGGCCGGCTATTCCTCCGCCATCCCCATACAGATCGCGGGCAAGACGCAGGTCGTCTATTTCACACACCAGCGCGGCCTCGGCCTGGACCTTGAGACGGGCAAACTCTTGTGGGAGTACCCGCGCGCCGCGAACAACGTCGCCAACGCCGCCACGCCCGTCGCGCGCGGCAACCGCGTCTTCATCACCTCCGACTACGGCAACGGCGGCGGCCTCGTAGAGGTTAAATCGGACGCCAAGGGCGTGACGGCGACCGAGGTCTATTTCACGAAGGAGATGCGCAACCACCACAGCAGCTCCGTCCTCATAGGCGATCACCTCTACGGCTTTTCGAGCAACATCCTGACGGCGATGCGCTTCGACACGGGCGAGGTCGCGTGGCGCGACCGCAGCGTCGGCAAAGGCTCGCTCGTCTACGCCGACGGGCACCTCTACTGCCTGAGCGAGAACGGCGTCGTCGGCCTCGTCGAAGCCACGCCCACGGGCTACCGCGAGAAGGGCCGCTTCCGCATCGAGCAGGATTCGCTGCCCACATGGTCGCACCCCGTCGTCGCCGGCGGCCGCCTCTACCTCCGCGACCAGGACACCATCTACGCCTACGACGTGAAGCAGAAGAAGTAAGGGAAAACCTTCTTCGTCTTCCTTAGCGCCTTAGCGCCTTTGCGTGAGATTAAGATTTCACGCAAAGGCGCTAAGGCGCTAAGACTAAGTGCGCTCACTCCGACCTTAGCGCCGGTATTAGAGGGGAGCGCAGCGCGGCGGCCGTCGCGACGAGCGAGGCCAGGAGGCCGGAGATTAAGACGGCGAGCAGCAACAGGCCGAGCGATAAGTTCGGCAGCCCGCCGCCGCGCGAGGAGAAGACCGGCGTGATTGCCAGGAGCGCGCAGGCCGCGCCCGTCAGGAGTCCGCACAAGAGCAGCAGCGCGTTTTCCGCCACCACCATCAGCGCGAAGTGCCTCGCGTTGTAGCCCACCGCGCGCAGGAGCGCCAACTCGCGCCGCCGCTCCAACACGTTGCGCAGCAGGACGGCCGCCATGCCCAGCGTCCCGAGCACGAGGCCCAGCGCGCCGAGCATCTGGAAAGTCGAAATGAACGTGTTCTCGACGCGATGAAACTGTGCCAGCCGCTCGGCCGTCCGCGTAACGTCGAAGCCGAAGTCCGAGAGTTGTGTTTCGAGCGCCTTCGTCATGACGGCCGCCGTCTCAGGCTCAGGCAGGTCTAACAGAAAAAACCGAAAGCCCTCTTGTTCCGGGAAGAGGCGCAGAAAGTTTTTCTCGGACATCAGCAACTCGCTCTGAAAGATGCTGTCGGAGAGCGCGCCGACGATGCGCAGGCGCACCGCGCCGCCGCCCTCGCGCTCAAGCGTCAATTCGTCGCCGAGCTTCAGGTGTAGCACGTAAGAGAGTGAGTTGGCGTCAGCCACGACGGGAATCGCACCATTGTCCAGTTCCGAATTGAGCAGCAGCCAGGGGTTCCCCTTTTCCGCATCCGTGCGGGCCAGAGAATCTTGAAAGCCGAAGCGGTTGGCCCGCACGAAGTCTTCCGCCGGTGCCAGAATCCGCGGGTTGCGTGGCTGGTACAGGTTGAGACAACTGGCGTCGTCGCCGGGGCGCAGGCGAAAGCGCGTGAACGAAACTCTTTCGAGCGCGTCCGCGTCTTGTCCCGTGTTGAGATTCAAAGCCTCGCGCCCTTCCGGCGTGTTCGGGTCGTGAACGAGCGGCAGCGCGGACTCGGCCAGGAGCGGATAGCCCCCGCCGCCGGATTTTCTGTCGAGCGTCGAGTCACGCCCGTCTCGCCTGAAGGATTCGACGGCGACGATGATGAAGGCCGCCGAAGCGATCAGCGCGACGCACAAGACGCTGCGCGCAGGGCGGTGCGCGACGTTGCGAAAGCCCAGTCGCGCCACGGACCACCAGCCGCCCCCGCCCAGAAGCCTACGCTTCCGACGACGCAGCCAGACAGATTGGTAGCAAAGCAGCGCGACCAAAAGGAGCGCCCCGCCGCCGAAGAACCCTGCGACCTGCCCGACGAAGCCGAGCGCCGTCGAGAGCAACAGCCCCAGCGCGACGATTGTCGAGACGACGGCAACAATCAACGTATAGGGGCGGCGCGCGCGCGCGGAAGTTCGTCGCTGCGCTGCGTCCGTCAGCGCGGTCCCCGTCAGCAGGCTTCGCGGCGACGCAGGCGCGAGCCTTCTCAAGGTCCAGTAGACGCAGCCGAGCGCGGCCAGCACTCCGCCCGCGCCGCCCATGACGAGAGAGAGCGGAGACACGTGAAGATTGAGCAGCGTCGTCCCGACCGCTCCCACCCACCACGTCGTCAGGCCGAGCATCATCAGCTTGCCGTAGAGCAGCGCGCCCAGGAGTCCGAGCACGCTGCCCATTGTCGCGAGCACGATTCCTTCGACGAGAAAGAGCGTGCGAATTCGCGCGGCGTGAAAGCCCACGGCCTGAAGTGTGCCAATCTCACGCAGGCGCTGCTCGACGCCGAGCTTGAAAAAGAGCGCGGCCAGCAGCAGGGCCGAGACGACCAGAAAGAAACTGAAGTAGAGAAAATATTCTCCGAAGTTTGTCGCACCTTTCGAGGCTTTCAAGCCCTCTTCGCGCGCCGCGAAGAGCGTCAGGCCGGCTTGCGCGGGGTCGAGCGCGGCGCGCAAGTTTGAGCGGTAGGCTTCAAGCGTCGTATCGAGCGGCGCGTCCGCTTGCGCCAGCTGTAGACGCAGCGAAGTGAGCCTGCCGAAGCGCGACGCCCAGAGTTCCTGTCCCTTCGCGAGCGGGATGAAGGCTTTCGGCGTGGTGCGGTATCGGTCCCAGTATTCCTCGTCGCGGTCCTGGACGCGCGACAGATCAACCGGGAACGGCGGGTCCCAGTCCGAAAGACTCTCCGACCCCGTGATGCCCGGATACTCGGGCACCAGATTCCTGTCGGAGGCCAGCCCCTGAATTGGCACAATGCCCGCCAGTTGAAACTCTGCGGTCGCGGTCGAGAGCCGTCCCCCCTCCTGCCAGAGATAATATTCGAGCGTCACGGGAGCGCCCGTTTGAACGCCCAACTCGCGCGCAGCCCATTCGTTCAAGACTATGGGCGGCAGTGTGGACGAGGTTGGCGAAGGCTGGACGGACGAAGGCGAGGTTGAAGAGACGGGCGCGGGGGCGCGTTTGAGTTTTTCAAAGCTCTCGTCATCAATCGCGGTGATTAAAGAGTAGGGAATCTCGCGCGGGCCGGAGCGGATTGTGTTGGCGAGGTAAGAAAAGATCGGTTGCGGGCGCAGGCCGAGCTTGGAAGCCGTGGCGCTGGCCGTCTCCGCCAGAGAATTGTTGACGAGCGCACTCTCGGTTTCGAGCGAAAGACTTCGCTGCTCGTCGAGCGCGCGCAGTTTTATCCCTAAGTCTTCGAGCGTGACTCTCTCTCTGACGATGGCACGGAGCGCGTCGTTGTTCGTCGTCTCCGCCGCACCGGCGGAGAGCAGGATGGTGTTGACCTTGCCTTCCTGTTCGAGTTCTTTCTGTAGCAGTCGGAGCGGCACGAAGACGACCTTCACGGCCGTCTGCTGCGGTTGCAGCGAGAACTCCCCGAGGGCAGACGCATCAAGGCGCGCTCGGGCGCTCAAGCGAACGGTGCGGCCCAAATCCTCCTTGCGCCCGTGCAGAGATTCGACGGGGATGGCCGAAGGCTTCTCGACGCGTAGGAGCACACTGTCGCCAGGCTGAACGCCCAATTCGTCCGCCAGGCTCGCGCCGACGAGCAGTTCGCGGTCGCGCGGCGCGAGCGTGTTCTCCTTTCCGTGAAACTGCCAGAATTTTTCGTCAACGCCGTAAATCAGAACGCCCGACGACCAGCGCTTGCTGGCCTCGTGCGTGACGGTCCCACGAAGGACTATGAGCGGGCAGGCGGCGCGCAGCCCGCTCTGCGAGAAACGTCCGTCCTGCTGAATCTCCGCGGCCAACTGCTCGCGGAAGAAGCTCGCGCCGCTGATGACTTGCTCCGCGCTGCCCAGACGTTGGAGGAACAACTCGCGCAAACTGGCCCTGACGGAATCGCCCACCAGCAAAGCCCCGGCCAGCACCGCCACGGCCACGGCCACCCCGCAGACGACCGCCAGATTCGTGCGCCAGTAGTGTGCCAGATTACGCTTGAGCAGGACGAAGCTGTTCATAAAGAAAAGGGTCGCGGTCAGGCTTACGTCCCTGGCGGGACTTTTATCCCTCGCGTTTCATTTTCCCTTCCATCAACTCGTAGCGCATCGGGAAATGTGCGGCCAGCTCCGCGCTGTGCGTGACGACGAGCAGGATGGTCTCCTGTTGCCGGTGCAATTCCAGCAGGAGCGAGGCGACCACCTCGGCCGATTTATGGTCCAGGTTGCCTGTGGGCTCGTCGCACAAGAGCAGGAGCGGCCCGTTGACGAGCGCGCGGGCCAGCGCCACGCGCTGCTTTTCACCGCCCGACAACTCCGCCGGGCGGTGTTCGATGCGATGCCCGAGTCCGACCTGCTCAAGCAGTGAGAGCGCACGCGCGCGCGTCTCCTCGCCGTCCGCCTGGGCCACGAGCGTCGGCGTCAAGACGTTCTCGATGACGGAGCACTGCGGCAGCAGGCAGTGGTCTTGGAAAATGAAGCCGATCTCTTTGTTCCTGAAGGCCGCGAGTTCTCGCTCCTTCAATCGGAAGGGGTCCTGGCCGTCGAGGCGCACGGTCCCTGCGCTCGGCGGTTCGAGCGCGCCGAGGATGTAGAGCAGCGTGCTTTTGCCGCTCCCCGACGGCCCCATGATCGCCGCCGCATCGCCGCGCGTTAAAGAGAGGGAAACGTCTTCGAGAATCGAGAGCCGCCCCTGCGGCGTTGGATAAGATTTTGAGAGATTAGCGACTTCCAGCAAACTCGGAACCTCAACTTAAATTCAACCCTTTGCGTCTTTGCGCCTTCGCGCCTTTGCG
>DATFCB010000617.1:0-7250 GCA_035253525.1 Pyrinomonadaceae bacterium
GTTTGACATTACCGATTTCCAAGCAAAGGAGTTTCTAACGGCTGCCGGAAATCCTAACGGCAGGCCGAATAGTGATGTGCTTGTTCCGTATGTCAACGGTTTGGATGTCACGCGCCGAAACAGGCATGTTTGGATTATTGATTTTGGTCAGGGAAAAGATTTAGCAGAAGCATCTATGTACGTTAAGCCTTTTGAACATCTAGCACTGAAGGTTAAGCCAGAACGCCAGAAGGCAAACCAAGAGAAAGCGCGCGAATTATGGTGGCTTCATTGGAATCCACGTCCTGACATGAACGCTGCTCTTGAGAAGGTTTCAAGATTCATTGCGACACCGAGAGTATCAAAGTATCGCTTATTCGTTTGGCTAGAAGCTCCCAATTATCCTGATTGTCAACTCATAGTCTTCGCTAAAGCCGATGACTATTCCTTCGGCGTGCTTCATTCGCGTGTGCATGAAGTTTGGGCGCTAGCTCAAGGAACGCAACTGCGCGAAAAGGAGAGTGGCTTTCGCTACACGCCGACGACTTGCTTCGAGACGTTTCCCTTCCCTGAGCCGACGCTGGAGCAGCGTGAGGCGATTGCCGCTGCCGCTGTGGAGCTCGACCGACTGCGGAGCAACTGGCTCAATCCGCCGGAGTGGACGCGGGTGGAGACGCTCCGATTCCCCGGCACGACTGACGGCCCGTGGGCGCGTTACGTGCGGGACGCGGACGAGCGGGGCGTCGGCACTGTTCACTATCCTCGCCTCGTCGCGCGCGACGAGGCGAGCGCCGCCGAGCTTGCGCGCCGCACGTTGACGAACCTCTATAACCAGCGGCCCACCTGGCTCGACCTCGCGCACCGCAAGCTCGACGAGGCGGTCGCAGCCGCCTACGGCTGGGATGCCTCTCTCACCGACGCCGACATTCTCGCGCGCCTGCTTGAGCAGAATCTTCAGCGCCAGCCCGCCGGAACGTAGACAGCGCGTTGATTTGCCAGGTGGCAGATGTTATATCAATCGTGAGAACAGAAACTGCCGATGAAGAAGCAGAAACTTCTACGGAAAGCTTTAACCAGTCCGAAGAACTTTCGTTTTAGCGAGATGGTCGCTCTGGTTGAAGCTTTTGGGTTCCGCTTATCACGGTCGAGCGGGAGTCATCACATTTTTGTTCATCCAGTGGTCACGGAACTGGTAAACTTGCAGGAAGTTCAGGGGAAAGCCAAGCCCTATCAGATTAGCCAGTTTCTCAAACTGGTGGAGACCTATAATCTCCAGCTCGGGGAAGACTGATGAAGGACTACCACATTAATATTTTCTACAGCGAAGCGGACGAGGGTTATATTGCCGACATTCCCGACCTCGCCATGTGTTCCGCCTTCGGCCGCTCGCCTGCCGAGGCTCTGGCCGAGGTCGAAGCAGCCAAACGACTCTGGCTTGAAGCAGCCCGCGCCGAAGGTAAATCAATCCCCGCCCCCCGCTACCGCCCGGCAATTTACAGACTCGCATCTTAGTCGCGCCTCGCTCTGCGAGATGATAAGTACCAGCAATCAAACTATCATCCTGGGATAATCGCATTGGAACTCACGGGCTTAACCTCCGAACAAGTCAGGGACCGGGTGGCGCGGGGCTTGCGCAACGTCGCCTCTGAGACGCGCACGAAGCGGACGCAGCAGATTATCTTCGAGAACCTTTTCTCGGTCTTCAACTTCGTCGTCCTGGTCGTCATCTGCTTCCTGCTCTTCTTCTACTTCAGGACCGGCCACTCCACACTCATCCTCGACTCCATCGGCGTCGGCGCGGTCGCCCTGATTAACACGGTGCTCGCCATCTCGCAGGAGATTAAGGCCAAGCGCGCGCTCGACAAGGTCAACCTCCTCCTGGAGCGCAACGTGAAGGTCGTGCGTGACGGCCGCGAGGTCTCGATTGACCAGAAGGAGATAGTCGTTGACGACCTCATCCTGCTCGGCCGGGGCGACCAGGTGGTCGTTGACGCGCGCGTGCAGGATTCCAACCACCTTGAGATTGACGAGTCCCTCCTGACGGGTGAGTCCGTCCCGGTCTTCAAGAATCCGGGCGACGAGATTCTCTCGGGTAGCTTCTGCGTCTCGGGCAACGGCACCTACGTCGCGGAGAAAGTCGGCGACGCCTGCTACGCCAACAAGGTCACGGACATCGCCAAGAAGCTCAAGCACACGCTGACGCCGCTGCAAAAAAAATTAGACCACATTGTCGAGACGCTGCTGATTATCTCCGCCGTGCTCGTGCTTTTGGAAATCCTCTTCGACCCGCACGCGAACCTTGACAACCTGGACTTCATCCGCCGTCTCTCGACCATCGTCATCTCGCTCATCCCGCAGGGGCTCGTCCTGATGGCCTCGATCACGTTCGCGCTCGGCGTCTACCGCATCAGCAAGATCGGCGCGATCATCGAGCGCCTCAACGCGATTGAGTCCTTCTCGAACGTCCAGATCGTCTGCATGGACAAGACGGGGACGCTCACGCAGAACAAGCTCTCCGTCAACCGCATCACGCTTCTGGATGACCGCTTCGACCGCGCGCAGGCCGAAAACCTCCTGGGGACTTACGGCAAACTCTCTTCGGACAAGAACGCGACGCTGCGGACGCTCGCGCCCTTCCCGGCCGCCGACGACGCGAAACTCCTGGACGAAATCCCTTTTAGCTCCGAGAAGAAGATGAGCCTCATTCGCGCCCGCTCAAACGGGTCGGAAGGCAGCTTCATCTTCGGCGCGTTCGACCTGCTCCTGCCGCGCGTCACGCCCGACAGCCGCGACCGCGCGGCGGCCCTCTACGAAGAGCATCGTTTGAGCGTCTACCGCAACGTGCTCTTCGGGCGGCTCTCGCCCGGCGTCTCGCTTGCGGACGCGCGCGACGACGCGGACAAGCTCCTGATAGAACCCATCTGCATCGTCTCCATCACGGACCAAATCCGCGACGACGTGATGGAAGCCATCAGCCTCTTCCAATCGCACGAGATTGAACTCAAGATTCTGTCGGGCGACGCGCCCGAGGCGATTCAGGCCGTGGTGCGCGAGATCGGCTGGGACATCGGGGACGACCAACTCATCGCGGGGCAGGCGCTCGACGCGGTCCCCGACGAAGAGTTCCTCGGCGTCATCCGCAGTCACGTCATCTTCGCGCGCCTCCGGCCCGACCACAAGCTACGCATCATAGAGACGCTGAAGAAGGAGAAGATTTACACGGCGATGATCGGCGACGGGGTCAACGACCTGCCCGCCATCAAGGCTGCGGACATGGGCATCGCGATGGAGGAAGGGAGCAAGATTACGAAAGAGGTCGCGGACATCGTCCTGCTGAAAAACCGCTTCTCGCTTCTGCCCACGATCTTCGACGAGGGCAACAAGATCGTCAACACGGTCAGCTCGACGGCCAAGCTCTTCCTGAGCAAAAATTTTCTGGTCATCTGCCTGGCCCTGCTCCACATCTTCTTCCTCTTCGACTTCCCTCTGACGCCGCGCCGCGTTTCCTTGATTAACATCTTCACGATAGTGCTCCCGGCCTTCTTCATCGCGCTCAGGAACAACAACGCGAGCAAGAATCAACACTTCACGCGCGACCTCTACTCGTTCGTCGTCCTCTCGGCGCTCTTCATGACCGGGGCCGCGTACCTTGGCGAGTACGTCGCGACCCGCGACAATCTCATCAGGCCGGAAGACATCCAGCAAGTCGTCTCGATGGTCCCGCTCATGCGCTCGTTCATGCGCGGCTACGGGACCGACGCGGAAGACCTCCAGATGGTGATGCTGAGCGTCATGATCATCACCTCGGTCGCCAACTTCTTCGCCGTCGCGCTCCACAAGGGCGAGAAGAACGTGCGCATCTACCTGCTCTACGGCCTCGGCATTCTCGCCGTCTACTTCGCCCTGGCCGCCAGCCAGCTCGACTTCTTTCTCCTCCGGTGGCTGAAGCTCTTCTACGAGATCAACTACCTGGACTTCCGCTACTGGCCCGCCGTCGCCCTCATCGGCTTCACGAGCGCGGCGCTGCTTTTCGTCGCGCAGAGATTAAGGGAGAGGATTATCACCGGGCGCTCTTGACGGGACTTTTAATCAGGCGGTGAAATCAGATAAAGTAATCGCATGGTTACGAAGGAGGAGATTAAATCCGAGATAGAGAAAGTGCCGGAAGAGCGCCTCGCCGAGTTGTATCAAATCGTCAGAGCGTTTACCAGACCAGCATCGTCAGGGCCGACCTTGATGTCTAAGTTGCGGCGCATACACATTGATGCCCCTCCCGATTTCTCCGAAAACATAGACCTCTTAGTCCGTCTTAGCCTGCGGTGATGAACTTTTCTGTTCCGCAAAAATGAAACCCGCTATAATCTCGCGCGTGTCTCCCTGCGCTGGCGTTTTCCACGGACGTTAAAAAGGAGTCCTCTCATGCGTTCTCTCGCGCGCGCGCTTTTCCTTCTGTTCTTGGCCGCAGCGGCAGTCCTACACGTCACAGCACAAGCCCCCAAGCAACAGGGTACGGCCGTCATCACGGGCCGCGTGACGATGGGCGGCAAGGGCGCGGCCAACGTGACGGTGGCGCTCTACCGTATGGAGTTCAGCCCGGATCGCAACGCGCTCGCGCGCGGCACGACCGATGCCGAAGGCGGCTACAGGCTGACGGGAGTGCCGGCCGGACGCTACAACCTCGTGGCGATTACGCCCGCCTACGTCGGCACGAGCGAGAATATGTTCGGCGGCACGGGCCAGGTGGTCAACGTCACGGACGGCGAGACAATCGAGAAGATTGACTTCGCGCTCCGGCGCGGCGGCGTCATCACGGGCCGCGTGCGCGGAGACGACGGCTCGCCCGTCATCGGCGAGCACGTCCAGTTGAACGCGGTGGGCCAGCAGGGCGGCCCGCGCGGCTTCTTCAACGACAACCCGTTCATGTACGAGACGGACGACCGCGGCGTCTACCGTCTTTACGGCATCGCGCCGGGCAAGTACACGGTCAGCGTCGGCGAGGCGATGGAAGAGGGCAGCGTCCGGTTCGGCTTCGGCGGGCGCGGCTACTACTCGCGCACGTTCTACCCGGACACGACTGACGCGTCGAAGGCCACCGTCATCGAAATCGGCGAGGGCACGGAGGTCACGAACGCGGACATCACGCTGGGGCGCAAGTCGCGCTCTTTTACGGCGACGGGCCGGGTCGTGGACGAGAGCGGCAAGCCCGTGGCGGGCGCGCAGGTGGGCCACGGTGCCCTGGTCAACGACGGCAAAGAGATGGGCGGCTCGGGTTGGGGCTCGCTCTCCGACGCGGAGGGGCGCTTCCGCCTGGACGGATTGCTGCCCGGCCGCTACGCCGCCTTCGTCTGGTCGGAGGGAAACGCCCAAAACTACAGCGAGGCGTCCAAGTTTGAGATCACTGACGGAGATGTCAGCGGACTAGAGATTGTGCTTCACCGCGGCGCTTCCCTGAGCGGCGTGGCCGTCATGGAGGGGACGACCGACCCCAAGATTCTCGCCCGTCTCTCGCAACTCTCAATCGCCATCGGCATACAGACGACCGGCCCCTCGGTCCCCTCATTCGGGATTATCAAGATAGCGCCCGACGGGAGTTTTCGCGCGACGGGCCTGCGTCCGGGCAAGGCGCGCGTGTACGTCATCGGCTACCCGCCGCAGCCGAATATCACCCTCGCGCGCGTCGAGCGCGACGGGGTCCCACAGCAGGAGATAGAGATCACGCAGGGCGCGAACATCTCCGGCGTTCGCGTCGTCTTCGAGTACGGCAGCGGCATCGTCCGCGGGCAGGTCACAATCGCCAACGGCCCGCTGCCCGACGGGGCGCGGCTGACGGTCAACGCGCGACGCCGCGGCGACGAACCCGGATTTGGGTACATGAGCCACGGCGTAGAGGCTGACGCGCGCGGCCGGTTCATCATGGAAGGTCTTCCCACAGGCGAGTACGAGATTACTCTTGAGACGCAATTTCGCCCGCCCCCGCCGGGCGCGTTGCCGTTCATCGTCAAGCAGATGGTCTCAGTCACCAACGGCATCACCTCCGACGTTACAATGACCCTCGACCTCAACGCGAAGCGCACGGAGGGCAGCAATGACTAAGAACTCGACAAACCGAAAGCGTCAACCTCTTAGCGCCCTTGCGCCTTTGCGTGAGAAAACCAGAAGTTTCACGCAAAGGCGCAAAGGCGCTAAGAAGAGGTGGAGTCTTGTCTTCCCAATCCGCAATTCTTTAACGATTCTCTTTCTAGTCTTGCTCGTCCTCACGCCGTGCACGGCGCGGGCGCAGGCGAGCGGGGCGAACAAGCCGCGCGCCGTCAACGCCCGCTCGGGCGTGATTACCGGGCGCGTCGTCAGCGAAGACGGGCGACCTATGGCGGACGCAGTGGTCATGATCTTCAAGGCGTATCCGCGCCTGCCCGGACCGCCGCTGACGGCCACGACGGACGGCGAGGGCAAGTTCCGCGTGACGGAGCTTACGCCCGGCCTCTACAGCGTGATGGCAATGCTGCCCGGATTCGTCAACTCGCAGGATGCGCGAGCGACCGGCCGCGACGAACCCATTTACTACAGGCCGGGGGATAATGTGAACGTCACGCTCAGTAAGGGCGGCGTGATTACGGGGACCGTGCGCGACGCAAATGGCGACCCCGTGATCGCCGTCTCCGTGCGCGCCATACGCGTGCGCAACGAAGCGGGACGGGCCTCGACCGTCACACGCTTCAACAGCTACATCCCCGAGAGGATGACGGACGACCGTGGCGTCTACCGCATCTACGGCCTGTCCGCCGGAACCTACCTCATCGCCGCCGGCGGGGGCCAAAGGCTCTTCGGCGCGTTCAACGCTTACCTGGGCGACGCCCCGACCTACTTCCCTTCCTCCACGCGCGACACGGCCAACGAAGTCACCATCCGTGGCGGCGAGGAAGTCTCCGGCATTGACATACGCTACCGCAGCGAGCGCGGGCACACAGTCAGCGGCACGGTCTCCGGCGCGCAGGACACCACGAGCTTCAACATCTCGGTCGTACTCAGAAGGCCCACGAGCGGCGAGTTCGAGGGGGCCACGGTTCTGGGCCAGCAGGGCCGGGAGGGCTTCTCGTTCGGCGGCGTGGCCGACGGCGAGTACGAGTTGACGGCGCAGCAGTGGGCCAGCGAGAGCGGCAGCACGCTCTCGTCAATCCCGCGCCGCGTCACGGTCAAAGGCGCGGACGTGACCGGCGTCGCGCTCACGCTCGCCCCGCTCGCCTCAATCGAGGGGCGCGTCCAACTTGAGCCCG
>DATFCB010000618.1:0-11151 GCA_035253525.1 Pyrinomonadaceae bacterium
CGTTGAGCACCCGCCCGCTTGCGGCAGGCGGTACTGACTGATGGCTTCTCTAAAATTTTACGAACTCGAACTTGAGCCGGATGCTCCGGCCGACGCTGTTGTAGAAAGTGCCGAACGACGAGCTATCCAGATTGTTCTGTACGTCGCGCGGGTTCCAGTGGTTCGTCACGTTGAAGAACTTGATGCCGACGCGCCCGCCGTACTTCTTGCCGCGAAACTGTGCCGGAATCACCTTCCAACCGGGGACGGGGACTCTCAAAAACTTCGTCACCTGCAAGTCGAGCGAGAGGAACGCGGGGAAGCGCCCGCCCTCGTTGCGCCCCCCGACGAAATTCTGTTCCTCATCCACGAGCGAGAACGGGAAACCCGTCCGCCAGTCTACGACGGGCGTGGCGATGATCTGTTTGGGCAGTCCGATGTCGCCCCAGAAGAGCAGGCGGTGCGGCGCGTCGAAGGGTTGCAGCGTGAACTCGTTGGGCCGAATGACGGGGTTGCGGACGTTGCCGAAGTAGGTGTCGTAGTCGTTTGTATCGCCGACGGCGCGCGAGCGCACGTAGGCCGCAAACAACTGGTGCTTCTCCTGCAAGCGGTAGCGCCCCGCGATTTGAAACTCGCGGTAACGCGCGTCGCGGTCATTCTTGAGGAGCAGGAGGTCGTCGCCGCCTGTGCCAAAAATCGGCTCAACGACGAAATCCCTGCGCGTCCTGCGCTCCTCGTAACCGAGCCGCAGGAGCAGCCTGTCGGTGATGTCCTGATCGAGTTGCAGGTTCCACGCGACGCTGTAAGGGTTCTTGAAATCATCATTCTCGACGACGTTTCGGAAACGGCGCGGCCCGTCCGCGATTGTCACGCCGTCCGCCGCGAACGTGGTCACAACGAAATCCTGATACTGGTCGAAGACGCCCAACCCAAGCGGAATCTTGTCGTAGAAGAGGCCGAGGCCGCCGCGCAGGATGGTGCGCGCACTCTTGAAAGGCGAGACGACGAACCCTAAGCGCGGCGCGAAGTTGTTCTCGCGCCCCACGTCGTCGCGGTCAAACCTGACGCCGAAATCGAGCGTCACGCGCCGGTTGATAATCCACTTGTTCTGCGCGAAGGCGGAATACTCCGTGTTGTCGCGCCCCAACTGTCCCGCGCCTGTGAACTCTATGAGTTGGCTCGTCGTCCCATCGGCGCGCAGAATCTGGACCGGGCGGCTCGTGTCCCGTCCGTCGAACGTCGTGTGGCTGATGTTCAAGCCGAATTTCAGCGCGTGCTGCCCGTGCCACTCGCGCGTCGGGAGGTTCAAGACTTCGAGCCACTCGTAGCGGCGGCTCTCGCGGTGCTGGCGGTCGAAGAAGCCGCCAAACCTTCGTTCGGGTGCAATCAAATATGGCCCGGCGTCGTTGCCATAGATGTCAACGTCGAACTGTTTGGCGCTCAGGCTCGATTGCAGAAGCGTGCCGCCGCCGAACGTGGCCTGCTCGTTGACGGCGAAGAACCAGCCGCGCTGGTGGAAGTTCGCGGTCGTCTCGATGGGGTTAAAAGTGTTCAGGTTGTAGCCGTCAATCTTCTGCGGGAAGATTGACAGGCTGACGGCCAGACGGTTCGACGAGTTGATGTTGTAATCAACGCGCGAAAACGAATCGAAGCTTTCGAGCCGTATGTCCCGCTCGGCTTCGGGCAGACTCTCGACCTGCGTGCGGATGAAACGGTATTCAAAGCTCTGGAAGAAGAAGAGCTTGTCTTTCTTGATGGGTCCGCCGACGGCTATGCGCGGGGTGGTCGCCCCGATGCCGTAGATGCTGCCGCCGCGCAGGCGCGGGCGCGGCAGGACGTTGGTCAGGAGATAGCGAAACTCGTTGCTGCCCGAGCGCGTCTCAATCGCGGTCACGGCCCCTGTGAACTTGCCGTACTCGGACGAGTAAGGGTTCGAGTAGACCTGAACCAGCTCGACCGCTTCGAGCGGCAGATCAATGGCGGAGTTTCCGGTCACGGGGTCGGTCGCGTTGAGACTTGAGACGAGGACGCCCGATTGGCTCGCGCGCGCGCCCTTGACGGCGAGCATACCGTCGGGGCCGCGCACGACGCCGGGAAGCAGAGGCAGCGCCTCCTGATATTTTTCGCGCGCGAGCGGCGCGTTGCGCAGGGTGTCCGTGGTGACGACCGCGGCCACGGTTGATTCCGTCTTGCGGCTCTCGCGGTCGTCCGTTTCGATTGTGACGGTTTCACGCGGGGCCAAAGGGTTTAGAAAAATGTTCAGGTCAACGGAAGCCTCAATCGGGACCATGACCTTGTGCTCGTACTTCTCAAAACCCTGAAGCTCGACCGTGACGACGTAATCGCCCGCCACCAGTCCGTCGAAGACGTACTCGCCCTCCTCGTCGCTGACGGTTTCGAGGGCGCGTCCCTGAAGGATGCCGCCCGTCAGAGAGACCGCGACGCCCGGCAGCGCCTCGCGCTTGTCGGCCGTGACGGCGACGACCTTTCCCTTAATTCGGCCCGACTGCGCGGCGTATGTTTGGGACACGCAGATGAAGACCAGCAGAGGAATCAAAATGGCGACTCGTGTGAAGAGCGTGCGGCGTCCGTGAGATTTTAAGAGGCCGAAAATTCGTACAGCCATGACATTTCCGTTCATCTATCGAAGGCGGCTAACAACCGGAGAGATGCCGGCAATAATACGACAGTGGAACAATCATAAGCCAGAGTGAAGTCAGTACCGTCTGCGGTATCGGGCGGGGTACTGACTTAATCCCCTATCGCCGCTTTGACGGCAGGCCACATCGTCTCGGCCCAGTAACTGTAGCCTTCGGCGCTCGGGTGGAATCCGTCTTCGGAGAAGAATTCGGGGTGCGCGGGGATGACCCTGTGTGTCTCCGTGTAAATGTCAACGACGCTCAGTTCGTAGCGTTTGGCGATTGTCTCCAGCTTTTCGTTGAAAAGCTGTATGCGGCGGCGCGTGGCGTCGCGCTCGCTGACAGGGATGACGGGCGCGAACGAGATGTCCGGGACGTTGGTGACGACGACGCGGGCGCTCGTCTCGGTCCTGAGTTGCCGGACAATCTCCTCGTAGTTGCGCGCGAATTGCTCGGCAGGTATCCCGTGGCCGAGGTCGTTGATGCCTATGCCGAGCGTGACGAGCGTGGGCCGCGCGCTGATGGCCTGCCGCAACTGCCCGCGCAGCACGTCCTCTGTCGTCGCGCCGCTCACGCACAGGTTGAGTAGTTTAGAGTCGGGGCGCTCAGGCTTGATTTTCTCGAAGAGCCGCGCGACGTAGCCGCCGCCCTCGCGCGCCCCGACGCCGACGCCCGTCGAATCACCCAGCGCCGCGTAGACGACCGCCATCTTCTCCCGCCCCACTTCTTCAACACTGCTGCCCATGTTCGCTCTGTCGTCCTCTTTTCGTATTGAATTCGATTGCGCGCAGGAGGAAGAGAAGCTGACCGTCCCGCAGACAAGAAAAAACAGGAGCGCGCGAACACGCTCGCTGCCGTTTGATTTCCCGCCTCTCAGGTTCACAAATCCCCTGGCTCTACCTGACTGGCTCGCGCAAGACTGCTTCTGCGGCGGCCGCCGCGACGCGCGCGGCTGCTGCCTGCGCCTTCCTGAGCCCGGCGACTTGCAGGAGCGATTCGCCCGTGCGCGAGAGCATGCGCACCAGGTCTCCCTCTTCGGCGCGTGTCTCACGCACGAGGTCGGCCCACTCCGTGCCTGCGGCCCAGTGCGCGGCGGTCGCGGCGGCCGAAAAGTTTATTTCGGGCGCGGGCTCCAACCCCTGCTTCCATTCTTCGGTGGCAACTTTATAGGCGACTTCCTCGAACCGCGCAAGCGCGCTCACCATCGCATCGTCTAACTCAAGCTCGCCGTAATCGCGCTCGGCGTCCGAAGCGAGCGCGGCCATCAATCCCGCGGCGCGCACCGCGTCGAGCGAGGCGAAGAGATTCTTGTCGAGCGCCTCGCCAACAAGGAGCGGCCTGTCCACGTGCAGGTCCGCGAGCCACTGGCCGCGCTCCGTCACGCGCTCGCGCGCGAAGTCCAGATAGCCGAAGGCGGCGAGGACTTTCGCGCGGCGCTCGAACGGCTCCCACACCTCCGCGCGGATGCTCTGCATGCGCCGCTCGGCGCGCTCGACACGCTCCGCGTCTTCGAGGACCGCCCAGAGTGCTTCGGCGCAAGCATTTCTTTCAACTTCGCTCAGGTGGCCGGGCGCGATCTTGTCAATCATGTCGTTGAGGACGGAAACAGCGTCGTCTTCGCCCGCGCGCGCGTCCGCGAGCTTCGGCTCATGCAGCGCAAGCTCGCCGCCTTTGGTCCGAATCTCGTCGAAAGCTTTTTCAATCGCGTCTTCCGTCAAAGGGTAGACGGGCGCGTAGACACGGCCCACGCGTTCGAGCGCGAGGTTCGCGCCGCGCCCGTCCTCGCGCATGCCGACGAGGTTGCCGCCGCGGCGGCGCAGCACTATCAAGAGCCTGCGCCCGTTGCGGCCGATGCCGACGATGCGACCGGGGACGACCACTTCGTCCAGCCAGCGGAACCACATCTCGGCACGCGTCTGCGGCAGGGTTTCCAAAAGACGTTGACGCGCGCTCGCAAGGCGTTCGAGCCCGCGCGCGACTTCCACAGGCAGCTTGCACCCGGCCGCGTCCAGTTTTTCGCGTATGAGCCGCTCGGCCTCATCGCGCTCCCGTTCGGCGCGCGCCGCACGCCGCGCCGTCTCTCTGTGCGCGAAGCTCCGCTCGGCAATCTCGCGGACCTGCGCGAAGCTCTCGTAGGCGTCGAGCAAATTGAGTAGGCTGGAGTAGGTCGCGCGAAACTGGCTGACGAGCGGGTCGGGCGGCGAGGTTAGAAGGTGAGCGATTCGTTCCGGGTCCTGATGAAGTCCGGGCGCGGCGACGATGAAGCCCACGTTGTCGCGCCCGCGACGCCCCGCGCGCCCCGTCATCTGTTGAAGCTCAGAGGCGGAGAGCGTGCGCCAGCCGTTGCCCGTGCGCGCGTCAACGTTGGAGATGACGACGGTGCGTGCGGGGAAGTCCACGCCCGCCGCGACGGTGGCGGTGGCGAAGATGGCGTCGAGGAGTCCGGCGCTCATCAAACGCTCGATGACCAGTTTCCAGGCGGGGATGTGGCCGGCGTGATGCGCCGCGACGCCGCCCTTGATGATGGTGTCCCAGTGACGATGGCCGCGCACCTCCGGGTGCTCCGTGACGAACTCGCGCATGATGGAGCGCCGCGCCTCTCGTCGCTCCGCGTTCTGCTCGCGGCGCGCGAGCGCGGCCTCCTGTGCGGCCTCGTCGCACCGCCGTCTGGTCGGCAGAAAGACTATGGCCGGAAGCAGGTCGTAGGATTTCAGAGACGCCAGTAACTGCGCGGGCGGCATCTCAGGCATGTGCAGTTTCAAGGTAACCGCTCCAACGGGGAGAGGAAAACGTCTCACGCCAAGGCGCAAAGGCGCAAAGAAAGCACGCAACGCGAAGGGGCATTCAACGTCTTTGCGGTCTTCTTGGCGGCTTTGCGCCTCTGCGTGAAACTTTGGCCCAATATTCTCACCACGTAAACTATCAACCTCAACGCCGTCCCCCGCGCCGCGACCTCCAATCGCCGCGCTGCGTTCGCTCCTGCCGTTGCCGCTCTTGCTGCTCGCCCAGGCGCGCGACTTCAGGATTAAGTCTTCCGGCTTCATTCAGAAGCGGAGTCAACTGCCCGTCAGGATAAAGAAACGCCGCGCGCAAGGGCACGGGCCGCGCGCCCGGCCGCTCGACCACGCCGCAACGCACGCCGCGCACTTCCGTTATCCACGAGGCGAACTCAAAGGCGTTGCCGATGGTCGCCGACAGCAGCAGGAGCCGCACGCGCGGCGGCGACAAAATGATCGCCTCCTCCCAGACGTGCCCGCGCTCTTCGTCCGCGAGGTAGTGCGCCTCGTCGAGGACGACGAGGTCCGCGCGAATGTTGGTTCCGCCGCGCAACGCATCGAACAACTGGTTGCGGTAGATTTCAGTCGTGCCGACGACGAGTGGGGCGTCGGCGTTCTCTTTCCTGTCGCCCGTCAGAATGCCCACGCGCTCGTCGCCGAACTCGTCCCTGAACTCCTGATATTTGGAGTTCGTGAGCGCCTTGAGCGGGCTTGTGTACCAGGCCCTTTTGTCCGCGGCGAGGAGCCGCCGTATCTCCTCGCGCGCGATCCAGGTCTTGCCGCTGCCCGTCGGCGCGGTCACGAGCACGTCTTCGCGTTCGAGCGCGGCCAGGGCTTCCAACTGGAACGGGTCCGGCTTGAAGGGAGCGGGAGCGGGTGTGCCAATTCCTTCGAGCAGGCGGCGCACGTCACGCGCGGGCGGACGCTGACCGTCACGCGCGGGCTGTGGGCGAGCGGCTTGCGAATCCGCGCGCTCGCGGCCGGATTTTTCGTGCGGCCCGCGCCCCTTGCGGCGGCGGTCGTTAACACGTTGGCGTGGCATAACGTCATTCTAACATTGCGGAATGCGGATTAAGAGAAAGAACTCGACAGACGGAACGACTCAACCTCTTTGCGTCTTTGCGCCTTGGCGTGAGGCTAATTTCACGCTGGAGGCGCAAAGTCGCAAAGAAATGCTTGCCGCTTGTCTTTCTAATCCGAAATCCGCCCGCACTCATCGCCTCTGCCCCTACAATTTTGGGCGGCGTAGTGGTAAGTTTAGGGTGTCAGTTCGCAACGATTTGGGTGCAAAAGGCGTCTAAGATTGGGCGCGCCGCCGGTAGGATAAGGGCGCGCCGGGTGGAGCGAAATGGCAGAGATTTTCGAGGATTTTGAGATTAACAAAGCGCCGCGTTGGCCGAAGCTGGCGCGCCTGACGGGCGTTTCGGCCCTCCTGCACGCGCTCTTTTTCGCGGCGATTCTTTATGTGCCAATCCTGCGCGAGGCTTTCCACATCGCGGACAGGTTCTCCGGCACGGAGTACGTTGACGAGGAATACGACAAGGTCAACATCCGCGATGCCGTGATGATCGGGCAGGGCGAGCGCTTCCAATACCCGCCGGGATACTTTAATGACCAGATACCCGACGCCGCGGCTGTAGAACAGCCTACGCCGATGCCGACCCCCGTGCCGACGCCTATCCCGACGCCGACTCCGACGCCCGAGCCGACTCCGACGCCGACGCCGTCTCCGAGCCCCACGCCTTCGCCCTCGGCTGGCGGTGACGCTACGACCGCCAACGCGAACGGGTCCGCAACCGACGCCAAGGCGGAGAACGAACTGGACAAGGTCGCCGAGCAGAACAAGGTCAGGCGGCCGCGCACCGTCAACAAGCGCCCGTTTGTTGACCTCCTGGTCAAGTACAAGGAGATGAAAGACAAGGGCGAGCTGAATCTGGACAACCCCGTCGAGATGATTATAGAGGCCGACCGCAACTCGGACGGCACGCTGCGCAACGTACGTATCAATCGCAAGTCCGGCGACCCGAAACTACAGGAAGCCGCGGAGTCATTCGTTCAGGCGCTGAGCGCGTCGGGCGTGCTAGACTTTCTCGAAGGGACGGACCACCTGGTGCTGACGATTAAGCTGGACGGCTCGGAGATGAACTTCAGCGCCGCGAGCGAGATGGCATCCGCCGCCGAAGCCAAGCAGAAGGCGCTCGGCTATAACGCGCTGCTCGTCGGCGGCGCGTTCCTCAAGAAGGGGCGCGACGAAGGGACCATCATGAGCAACACCAAGGTTACGTCCAGCGGCAAACAGATCACCATCAGTTTCAACCTGCCGCGCGCGGCCATCACCGAGATGATCAAGAAGCAGATACCCGCGACCTAGTTGTTAAAAAGCCGCGCTTTTGTGTAAGCTAGGAAGCGGGTTTGATAAGTCGAACGTGAACGCACCTCGAAACAACAACGCCTCAATCTTCACCGCGCTGGTCTGCGCCTGCCTGGGCGTGCTGGTCGTCGGGACACCCTTGCACGCACACACGCGCAGGGCGTCCACGGAGGTCTACCGCTTCGAGCGCGCGTCCGTCATACGCACAGGCTTCGAGGCGTCTGTCGTCGTCACCCTTCGGAAATTGAAGTTAGACGGCCGCTGGCTCCCGCGCCCCGCTGTCAGGGCCGAAGCCTCGCCGGACCAAAATTTTTACCGCCACGACAAGCCTCTCGCGGCCCTTCATCAAGTCCTGGTCGTCACGCGCCTCGCGCGCGCGGGCCTCTCGGATTCTTCGGCTGAATCGCCGAAGGCACTCTGAGCAGAGAACGAAGACGACGCGCACGCCCTTCAAACTGACTCGCTTGCCAGCGGTTTCGCCGCTCCCTTACAATCGTCGATTGCCTTCGCCCTCTGTTAAAGAGCGTCAGCAATCCCCCTTTAGGCCCGTGCGCTCCACTTTTTATCTAATAGGATTAGAACGCCATGATTGATAAAGTTTTGACCAAGATTTTCGGGAGCAGCAACCAGCGTTTCCTGAAAACGGTTCAGCCGGTCATTGACCGGATCAACGAATTGGAGCCTTCCGTCAAGCGCCTCTCGGACGAAGAACTGCGCGCGCGCACCATCGAATTCAAAGAGCGCGTCGCGCGTGCCGTCGAAGGCGTCACCGACAAGGAAGAGCGCAAGCGGCGCGAGCGCGCCGCGCTCGACGAGCTTCTGCCCGAAGCCTTCGCCACGGTGCGCGAGGCGAGCGTGCGCTCCACCGGCATGCGCCACTTCGACGTGCAGCTCATCGGCGGCATCGTCTTACACCAGGGCAAGATTGCCGAGATGCGCACGGGCGAAGGCAAGACGCTCGTCGCGACGCTCCCCTCTTACCTCAACGCTTTGACGGGCCGCGGCGTCCATGTCATCACCGTCAACGACTACCTGGCCTCGCGCGACGCCGAGTGGATGGGCCAGATTCACCGCTTTCTTGGCCTCGAAGTCGGCTGCATCCAGAACGACATGGACGACTTCGAGCGTCAGGCCGCATACGGCGCGGACATCACCTACGGGACCAACAACGAGTTCGGCTTCGACTACCTGCGCGACAACATGAAGTTCGATTTGGCGACCTGCGTCCAGCGCGGCCACTACTTCGCCATCGTTGACGAGGTGGACTCCATTCTGATTGACGAGGCCCGCACGCCGCTGATTATTTCGGGCGCGTCCGACGAAGCCACGGATAAGTACTACAAGGCCGACGCCATCATCCCGCAGCTCAAGCGCGGCGAGGAGAAGGACGAGGGGCCGGGCGGCAAGAAGATCAAGACGGGCGACTACGTCGTTGACGAGAAACAGCACACGGCCGTCCTGACCGAAGACGGCGTTGACAAGGCCGAGCGTCTGCTCGGCGTCGGCAACCTCTACGACCCTTCGAACATGGAGATGCTTCACTGCGTCGAGCAGGCGCTCAAAGCGCATACGCTCTACAAGCTCGACCACCAGTACGTCGTGCAAGATGGCGAGGTCATCATCGTTGACGACTTCACGGGTCGCTTGATGAAGGGCCGCCGCTGGTCCGACGGACTGCACCAGGCAGTCGAGGCCAAGGAGGGCGTCAAGATCGAGAAGGAGAATCAGACGCTCGCCACGATCACCCTGCAAAACTACTTCCGCCTCTACGAAAAGCTCGCGGGCATGACGGGTACTGCCGAAACGGAAGCGGCCGAGTTTCACTCGACCTACAAGTTGGACGTGGTCGTCATCCCGACCAACCAGCCGATGGTCCGCAAGGACAACTCAGACGTTATCTACCGCACGATTGGCGAGAAGTGGGACGCCGTCGTCGAAGAAATTCAGGAGTGCCACGAGAAGGGGCAGCCCGTTCTCGTCGGCACGGTCTCGGTCGAAAACTCCGAGCTGATTTCGCGCCGCCTGCAAAAGGCCGGAGTCCCGCACAATGTCCTGAACGCGAAGTACCACGAGCGCGAGGCCGAGATCGTCGCGCAGGCGGGACGCAAGGGCGCGGTCACGATTGCGACCAACATGGCCGGGCGCGGCACGGACATTCTCCTCGGCGGCAACCCCGAGTTCATGGCGCGCGAGTTTCTGAAGAAGGAAGAGATTGACCCGGACGAGGTCACGGACGAGCAGTGGGATGAAGCGGTCGAGCGCGCCAAGCGCATCGTCGAAGACGAGCACAAGGAGGTCGTGCGCTTAGGCGGCCTGCACATTATTGGCACAGAACGCCACGAGTCGCGCCGCATTGACAACCAGTTGCGCGGCCGCGCCGGACGCCAGGGCGACCCAGGCTCTTCGCGCTTCTTCCTCTCTCTTGAAGACGACCTGATGCGCATCTTCGCGGGCGACCGCGTCAAGGCGCTGATGCAGCGTTTGGGGATGGAGAAGGGCGTCGCCATCGAGTCCAAGATGGTTTCAAAGCGCATCGAGGGCGCGCAGAAGTCTGTCGAGGGGCGCAACTTTGAATCGCGCAAGCACCTGCTGGAATACGATGACGTAATGAACAAGCAGCGCGAGACGATTTACGGCTTGCGCCGCCAGTTGATGGAGCAACCGGACCAGCGCGAGTACCTTCTGGGCGAGACGGGTGTCGCGCGCGATCTGCTCGCGGATTTGACCAAGCAGTACCTCAACCCGGAGGCCGACCCCGAAGACTGGGACGTGGAGAACTACGCCATCCAGCTCCACTCCATCTACGACTTCGATGTCGAGGCCGAAGGCATTGACTTTGAGAACGGCGCTTCGGAAGACATAGAGCAGGTGGTTTGGGAGAAGCTGAAAGCCAAGTACGCCGAGAAGGAGGGGCAGGTCGGTGTCGAGGCGATGCGCACCTACGAGCGCATCATCATGCTCAACATCATTGACGCGCAGTGGAAAGACCACCTGCTCTCGATTGACCACCTGAAGCAGGGCATCGGGCTCGTCGGCTACGGGCAGAAGGACCCGCTCGTCGAGTACAAGAAGCAGTCTTTCGACCTCTTCCAGGAGATGCTGGACCGCATTGACCAGACGACGATCCGCTCGCTCTTCAACCTGCAAGTCGTCGCGGAGCAGCCGCCCGAGGCGCTGAGGCAGCGACGCGCGCCGCGCCGCTCGGCGCTCAACTTTACGGGGCCGAACCAGACTGCTGCCGCAGCCGGCGAGGAGGCGGGCAAGGTCAAGACCATCACCCGCGACCAGCCGAAGGTCGGACCCAACAAGCCTTGCCCGTGCGGCTCGGGCAAGAAGTATAAGAAGTGCTGCGGCGCGTGACGCGCCCGGAGTAAGGAGCCCGACT
>DATFCB010000619.1:0-4987 GCA_035253525.1 Pyrinomonadaceae bacterium
AGTTCTCACTTCGCCAGCCGGTTGTATTTCCTCAAGACTTCGCGCAGACGTTCGTGTGGGATGGCGTGGACGGTGTTTCCGTTGATGCCCTTCATCGTCTCGGCCGCGACCATCGCGTTGACGATGGCTTCTTCGGTCGCCTCCACGGTCGCGCGAAAAAGCGGGTTGATTCTTTCGTTGGGCAGCATGGTGAGCTGTGCCATTCCTTCCGTCTTGCTGGCCTCCGGGTTGGCCGTCGAGAAGGCTATAAAGATGTCGCCCGACGAGTCTTCACCCCTGCCGCCCATCACGCCGACGGCGAGCGAGACACGCTTGATGATCCTTTTGAGTTGATGCGGCAAGAGCGGCGCGTCCGTGGCGACGACGACGATGATCGAGCCCTGGCCTTCGTCCGGCTTGCCTTCCTGTGGCCGCAGGTCCGTAATCTCCTTGCCCACCGGCACGCCCGCAATCCGCAACAAGTCGCGCCGCCCGTAGTTGGCCTGCACCAGCACGCCCACGGTGTAGCCGCCTTCTTCGGCGCGCAGCACTCTTGACGAAGTCCCCGTGCCGCCCTTGAAGCCGTGCGCGACCATGCCGGTGCCGCCGCCGACGTTGCCCTCCGCGACCTTCCCGGACTTAGCACTGTCGAGCGCCTGAAAGACGTGCTCCTTGCGGACGTGAAAGCCGTTGATGTCGTTCAGAAACCCGTCCCAGGTTTCGGCCACGACCGGCAGACTGAAGTCGCCCGAGTAGCCTTCGCCCCCGCCGCGCCGCGCGTTCCACTCTATGACCGCGTCGCGGACCACGCCGACGCTGTGCGTGTTGGTAATCATGACGGGCGTGCCCAGGTTCCCTGACTCTTCGAGCCAGGTCGTGCCGGTCATCTCGCCGTTGCCGTTCAAAGTGTGCCAGGCCGCGAAGACGCGTCCGCGGAAGTTCTTCCCCTGCGGCAGAATCGCGGTCACGCCCGTGCGAATTGGCCCACGCCCGGCGACCAACTTCCCTTCGCCGCTGACGAGCGTCGTGAAGCCGACCTCCACGCCTTTGACATCCGTAATAGCGTTCAACGCGCCGGTCGCGCCCTCGAAAGGGACGCCCAGGTCACGCGCACGCGGCTTGTCCTGCGCGTGAATCGCAATCGGGACGACGAGCAGAACGAGGACGGCGAAGAGTTTGAATTGAACGAGACGTGTTTTGCTCATTCACTGTTTCCTTTCAAGCGGAATGGGTTTCAGGTTTCAGGTTCCAGGTTTCAAGTTAGAACGGCGAGCCTGAAACCTGAAACTTGAAACCTGAAGAAGAGGGCGGAGCCCGTTTGAGCCCCGCCCTCTTCTTTACCGCCATGCCTGTCTGCGCGTCAATCCGTGAGCAGGAGCCCGTCACCCAGAACGATGCCGTCACCCAGGACGATACCGTCGCCGAGGACTACGCCGTCACCCAGGACGACGCCATCGCTCATCAGCAGGCCGTCGTGAATGAGTAGGCCGTCGCCGAGCACGACGCCGTCACTCATGATGAGTCCATCGCTCATGATGAGGCCGTCGCTCATGATCAGTCCATCACCCAGGACGATGCCGTCGCTCATCAGAAGACCGTCGCTCATCATGATGCCGTCGGCGAGCAGGTGGCCGTCGCCCATGACGACGCCGTCGCTCATCATGATCCCGTCGCTCATCAGGAGGCCATCGCTCATCAGGAGGCCGTCGCTGCACATCACGCCGTCGGTCAGGACGATACCGTCGCCCAACACCACGCCGTCACTCAGCATAATGCCGTCGCCCATGACCACCCCGTCGGCAAGCATGATCCCGTCTCCGAGGACAACGCCATCCGCGAGCATAATCCCATCAGCGAGCATGATGCCGTCGCTGACGAGCAGGCCGTCGCTCATGATGAGGCCGTCGCTCATCATGATGCCGTCGGAGAGCATGATGCCGTTGGTGAGTACAGGCTTTCTGGCGAAGATGACGCCGCCGCTGTAGAGGACGCGGTCGCTCGCCTTCACCGTCTCGCCCGCGATGTTGACTGACTGCGAGAGCTTCTTGAGCGTCACGTGCTTGTCGAAAATCTTGTCGCCGGCCTTCAGCTTGTTCGCGTTCGGGACGATGGCGCGCGCCATCTCGACCGCCAGCGGGGCGTTGACCTGGCCCGCGCCCTGGCTGATGAAGCTCTGCGTTTTGCTGACCCACTGGGGAGCCTGTAAGGCTTGGGCTGTGCGGACGAGGACAGTCTTGGTCAGCAGCGGGGTGAGAGAGCGATTGGCTTCGAGCATCTGCGCGACGACGCCGGAGACGACCGGGGCGGAGAACGACGTGCCTGAGTAGCGGAAGTAAAGATTGCGCGTGGCGTTCGCGCTAACGGGCTCGACGATGCGGTCGGAGTGATCGCGGGCCGTCGCCGGGTTGTCTTGTGACATAGGGGCGACCAGGCGGCGGCCGGGCGCGACCACGTCGGGCTTGGGCAGGTGGTCAAACTGCGTGGGGCCTTTGGAGGAGAAGGTCGCCAGGGTGTCGTCCGAGCGGCGCGCGGTGCCGTGCGTGTCGGTCGCGCCGACGGTGATGGCGTAGGGGCTGTTGCCGGGGCTGTTGATCGCGCCGTAGACCAGACGATAGATGGGGTCGCCGTTCGCGTCGTAGCCCGTTATCTGTTCGCTGCGGCCGTTGTTGCCTGCGCTGCACACGACGACGATGCCGGATTGGGTGGCGCGCGCCACGGCCTGCGAGAGCGGGTCCGTGCGGAACGACTCGCGCACGGGCGTTCCCAGGCTCATGTTGATGACGCCGATTTTGTACTTCTTCTGATTGGTGATGGCCCAGTTAATCGCGTCGAGCACGGCACTCGTCGTGCCCGCGCCGTTTTCGTCTAGCGCCTTGAGGTCTATGATGTGCGCGCCGGGGGCTATGCCAGCGTAGTTGCCCTCGTAGCCCTTGGAGCCCGCGCCGCTTCCTGCCGCCACGCCCGCCACGCCCGTACCGTGGCCGGAGCGGTCGCCATCGCCGATGACGACGCCGTCGGCCATCATGATGCCGTCGCTCATCATAATGCCGTTGGCGCTCGTGGTGGCCGCGCCTGAGTTGGTGAAGTTGACGGAGGCGACGACGCGCGATTTGCCGTTCTTGAGAAAGTCCGGGTGGTTGGCGCTGATGCCGCTGTCGATGACGGCGATGCCGACGCCCTTGCCTGTGAAACCGGGAGCGCCCGCGAAGCCCTGCTGCACGAGGTTCGCGCCCACGGCCTCTTTCGTCACGTCCATCTGCGCGCGGACGCGCCGGTCGGGCGAAACGTAGAGCACGTCTTCGCGCGCGGCCAGTTCTGAGAGCGCCGTCGCGGGAACGTCCACTGTCATGGCGTCGAGCGAGTCGAAAGACTTGCGCTTGCTGCCGCCTTTGGACGAGATGGCGCTGTCCTGCGCTGAGGTCGGGCGGCCCTTGGTCTGAACGATGACGCGAACGGTCCCGCTCTTGGCCGCGTCCAATTCGGGCGCGAGTTTGCGCTTGGCCTTCGCGGGGCGGTCCTTCTTTGCCGCGGGCGAAGCGAAAACACTGAGAGGGGCAAGAGAGGTGACGAAGATGGCGACGACGGTCAAGAGAGTGGCGAAGCGGCGCAGCATGGCGGTTCTCCTTTTCAAATTCGGGTTGAAGGTTTAATGAGCGCGACGTTTGTAAGAACTCGGGGATTCGATCTTTTCATCTCCCGCTTTCTTCAATCATCTGCCCTCCCCTATTACAACCGCTGTGCCAATTCGCCTCGACTATTCTCCTTCCCACTTAAACTCAACTATATAAACACTTCACTTCTTCTCAGCGCTTCGCCGCCGATTTTTCGTCAAAGAAGCTGAAACTGATACTTCCTTCGCACCTCATCTCCTCTAAACAGATTTTCCTCGGATTTCCGCCGAAAATTTAGAAAAAGCGCGAGGTGCGAACGAAGTATCTTTTTTGTTTAGCAGGTATCCACTTGCCGGTGGTGGTGAAAAAGTCCGTGAGGCTTTTCTATTCTTGCCCTTCTATCGGCTGCGCCACTCCCGTCTCGGTGGCGAGCCTTAATGCCAAGAAGGCTTCCTTGAGGGACGGATTGACGGCGCTATCAGGTTCATTCATTAGCAGCGATTGATAAGCCTCCAGGAATTGCATTCTGATGCGATAGAACAAATGTAAGAAGTGGCGAAGAAAGCCGATGCACTCTAAGACTACGAACTCGACGCCGATTCTCGCGTGCATACTAGCGGCGTATTCCTTGACCTCATCCTCAATCGTTTCTGTCGTGATAAAGATGTAGTTATCAATCGGCTTTGAAGTAGAGGCGATTTTACGCACTCCGATCTCAATATCTCCGAGTGTGACGCGCTTGGCCTTCATCTCATAGACGGTAATCACGTCGCCATCGTCTTTCAGAACTATCTCGACATCTCCGAGCGCCCCGGTCTGTTTGTCTGCCGCAGTATGCCCTTGCAATGGCAGATAGCGCTCGCCTAGATGCTCTTGCGCTGCTTGATAAGCTGCCGCGATGATAAGGACAGGCAGACGCGCCGACCTCGGCAGCGCCATGTGTTGTTTTATTAGGGTGACAATGCTCTCCGCAGGCAGGGCCGAGTCATGCGCTGTGGTTCCCAGTGAAGCGAACAGTGTCTCTATGCGCTGCTTTCGTTCTTCCCGAATGATTAAAAGCCAGCGGATGATTTCGGCCAGCACTTCATTACCCTTGAGTTTACCTTCATACAGCGCGGTTATGAGAGTGATGACTATTATGTAGAGCTTCTTTGGGCGGCCTACGATTGCAACGCCCGGCTCTATCGTCGTTTTGTTAGTCCTAAAAGCGGGAGTGAGAAAGCTAGTCGTCGGATTGACTGGCAATTTGTGTTTGAAGACGAACGGCTCAACGTAGTCTTCATCATAGGAACGTCCTGAGTATATGCCAGCGCCGCCAATCTCTGTATATGGCTTGCGAATGTCTAGAGTCGGGTCTGAGAGCTTCGCCACGAGGCACGCCATCAGAAAACGAGTCC
>DATFCB010000620.1:0-7997 GCA_035253525.1 Pyrinomonadaceae bacterium
GCTTCGTGATGAAAAATGTGCCATCCGCGTACGCCTCGGCGATGGGGAAGCCGACGTTTGCCAGGTCCGGGATGTTGCGCCAGTCGTACTGGCAGTTGCCGCCCGAGGACTGCGCGCCGCACTCTATGATGTGCCCCGCGATTGTGCCAGCAGACAACTTGTCCCAGTCCGTCTCGCCCCAGCCGAACTCGTGTATGACGGGAGCGAGCGTCAGCCCCGTGTCGGTCGCGCGCCCTGTGATGACAATCTGCGCGCCGCGGTTGAGCGCCTCGACCATCGGCCACGCGCCGAGGTAGACGTTCGCGCTCTGTATACGGTCGCGCACAGTTCGGAGCGGTTCTCCTGTATCCATGTTGCGCAGCTCTATCCCGCGCTCCAACAGTTCGTCTATGCGCGGCATGATATCGTCGCCGGTGACGATGCCGATGCTGAACTTTCCACTGAGCCCAAGCTCGCGCGCCACTTCGCGCACGGCCTCGGCGCAGCCCTCTACGTTGACGCCGCCCGCATTCGCTGTGACGCGTATGTTGCGTTCGACGCAGGCGGGCAGAATCTGCCTCATCAGCGGCACGAAGTCGCGGGCGTACCCGGCGCGTGGGTCACGCGCGCGCTGCTTCTGCATGATGGACATGGTGACTTCGGCCAGGTAGTCGAGCATCAGATAGTCAATTGGCCCACCCTCGACCTGACGCACGGGCGCGTCCAGCATGTCGCCCCAGAATCCTTGTCCGCTCGCGATGCGAATCTTCTCTTTCATGTCAGTAAACAGTAAACAGGAATCGGCAATCAGTCAAAAGCCGGAGGCAGGCAAACGAATGTTTGCGCCGCCCCCGGCTATCGTGTTCATCCCCCTCCGAGGCTAAGACAAATCACCGCAGCCGCTCAACGAGCGTGCTACATGGCGGTCGGCGGCTTGATGCCGACCGGGGGCGGGGAGCCATTTTTTTTGCCGCCGCGTCGCCCGCCGCGCACACGCGGCATCCCGCCGCTCATCCCGCTGCCGCTGCCGCTGGCTCCGGTCGTGTGGAACGAGAACATGCGCGACTCGCCGGGCACTGTATCCAGGTCCAGCCCGCCGCCCATCCGGCGCGCGCGCAAAGAGACGGTCGGCAGCGGAGGAGGCGGATTCATGACCGCCCCGGTCACGTCTTTGCCGAACCGCATCGTCACGGCCGTGTAGTTGCACGTCGTGACAGCGACGATGCGCCCCTCCGCCGTCATCTGGCCGTTCGTCAGCGTGAAATTGTTGCCGCTGATGGTCAGCGTGGCGTCGCCCGCCATGACGATATCGGTATAACCGACTCTCCCGGTGTAAGTGCCGGAGAGGTCCGTCTGCTCCTGAGCCATAGGGTCGCAGCGGCCCGTCTGAATCATCACCGGGCGATCCGTCACCACCTCATCACCCGGACCGAGTTGCACCTCCGTAGGAGTGTCGCCCGCGACAATAGTGCGGCGGCCGCGGCGACGACGGCGACCGCCGCGGTTCGTGTTCGTGCCGGACATGTTATCGTTCTGCGCCGACGCATCTTCCTGCGTGGTCGTGCTTGAGTTGGCGTTCTGCGCCGACACGGCGAGGTCGGCCCCGACGAGAATCAACAAGGCGACGAACACAAACAGCCGCACGATTAGCTTTCCGGTTTTGTTCCTGCTCACGGTTGTTTCTCCTTCTCATGCTCTTCTCGGCGCAAAACCTTGCGAAGCGCGCCGGCCAGGTTTGACGACTTCCGGCGACTGCCGAACGCGCTTCGTTACGGCGGCGGCCGTGTGTGAAATTTCAGGCGGGGAAGCTGACGGGAATTACTTAACCGGGGACGTGGACGCGCCCGTTCAAGAGTCTGACACTCCGGGCGCTCTAACTTTTGGCACAGACGCTACACCCAGGACTCATCAAACCAGGGACGGCGGCAGCACGAACGGCCCGAGGTGCGGCCCGCCGTAGTTGAGACTCACGCGCAGCGCGAGTTCCAGCGCGTCGCGCGTCTCTTCCGGCAAGATGACGGCGTCAACGAAACCGCGCGCGGCGGCGAAGCGCGCGTCCAACTGCTCTTCGTAACTGGCGCGCACGCGCTCCATTTCTGTCTTCAACTCTTCGTCGGGCTCTTTCCCTTCCTGCTTCAACTTGTCCAACTGCGTACCGAACACAGCCTGCACGGCCGAGTCGCCCTCCATCACGCCCATGCGCCCCGTGGGCCAACTGAAGATGAAGTCGGGGTCGAACCCTTGTCCCGCCATAGCGTAGTAGCCAGCGCCCGAGGCGTGGTTAATCGTCAGGACGATTTTTGGCACAAGGGCGGTCGCCATCGCCTCTACGAAGCGCGCGCCCGCGCGGATGATGCCCGAATGCTCGGCCTCGGAGCCGACCATGAAGCCCGAAACGTCCTGGATGAAGATAAGCGGCGTTTGATGGCGGTTGCAGGTCTCTATGAAGTAGGCGACCTTTTCGGCCGATTCGGTGTAGACGATGCCGCCGAAGCGCGGCGGGCCGCCAGCCGCGGGGCGAATCATCCCGCGGCTGTTCGTGATGATGCCGACCTGTATGCCGCGAAGGCGCGCGTGCCCCGTAATCATCTCCTTGGCGTAATCAGCCTGGAACTCGTCCAGGTGGCCGCCGTCCAGGAGACAGTCGAGGACGGCACGCACGTCGTAAGGCTGGCGATGGTCTTCGGGCAGGATGTCATACAAGTCCCTCGCGGGGCGTGCCGCTTCCACGCTTTCCGTAATCGAAACGGCGGAAGCCTGCTTGACCGGAAGCTCTGAAACGAACTCCCTGATCTTAGCAAGACAGCTCTCGTCCGTCTCCTCACGGTAATGCGCGACGCCTGAAATGGCGTTGTGCGTGCGCGCCCCGCCGAGAGATTCGTTGTCAATCGTCTGCCCCGTCGCGCCCTTAACCAGATTCGCGCCGCCCAGGCCCATGAACGACGTGCCCTCGACCATGATGATGATGTCCGAGAGCGCGGGCAGGTAAGCGCCGCCCGCGATGCACGGACCCATCACGGCCGCGATCTGCGGGATTTTCAGGTAGCGGCGCATGATCGAGTTGTAATAGAAGATGCGCGCCGCGCCATACTGGCCCGGAAAGACGCCACCCTGGTACGGCAAATTCACGCCCGCCGAATCCACCAGATAAATAATCGGCACGTGCGAGCGCATACTAATCTCCTGCGCACGCAGAATTTTCTTGATAGTCTCGGGCCACCACGAGCCTGCCTTGACGGTCGCGTCGTTGGCGACGACCACGCACTCGCGCCCGCCCACGCGCCCGATCATGGTGACGACTCCGGCGGCGGGGGCCTGGCCCTTGTACTCGTCATAGGCGACGAGCAAGCCTATCTCCTGACGGAAGGTCTCTTTGTCAAAGAGCAGTTCGATGCGCTCGCGCGCCGTCAGCTTGCCCTGCTTGTGCTGGCGCTCGATTTTGTCTGGGCCGCCGCCCTCGCGGATTTGTGTTTCGAGCCGCCTGAGGTCTGACGCCAGCTCGCGCAGGCGCATACGCAGTTCTCTGGGAGCCGGTCGTGCTTCGGACTTCATCATGAATCGAGGCGGGCAAAGGGCGCTCGCCCCGCTCGTGTCAAAAGGCTCCCGCGCTCGCTTCGGTCCGCTTTACCTGTTAGGTTCTAATCGCGTTTCAGAGTGCCGACAAAATATCACAGTCCGGCGGCGCAAGACAACGAAGGGCAGTGAGGAGGAAGGCGCGTTAAGGCTCGCGGTTGTACCTTACGCGGTCCTTTCAGGGTCAAGGGAGAGTTCCAGCAGAGGCAGCGTGCGGCCGGGCCGTAAAGTCGAAGAGACCTCCCCGACACGCCGCGCGCCCATCGCCAGGTAGAAGGCTTCGGCGTAGGGGTCGCTCTCAATCGTGATTTTCTGAAAGCCGAGGCGCGCGGCCGTCTCGACGGCGTGCCTCCACAATCGCTTTCCGTGCCCGCTGCCAATCGCTGCTGGCTCGACGAAGAGGTAAAGCAACTCAAGCTCGGTTCCCTGCTCGCGCAAACCATAAAAGCCGACGACGCGCCCATCTTCCTCAAGGACGAAGACGGGCGCGCCTCTGATGTAATCCGCCGGGATGGTCAACTCCGCGCGGCACGCCTCCAGAAACTCGGCATCGTAACCCCAGTGCGCCTTGGACCGCAGCGCAAGGTCGCTGAGCAGGCCCGCCTCGCCCGCGCGTGCGGGTCGGATGCGCGCTCGTTCTCCGGCCGTGTCAGTCGTCATGAGTTGCGGGCGCGTGCGGCCTAGAAGCTCTTGTTGTTGACCTTGATGAAATCCTTCTCTAACAGGGCGGCGGCCACCTTCCCGATGTCGGCCGTCTCCGGCAAGCCTTCGACGACGATAATCTTCTCGGAGTTTCTGATGATGAAGACGAGCCCCTCGTCCGTGCGCCAGGTCTGACCTTCGTACCACTTGGTCGAGCCTTCCACGTACGGGCTGGCGATGCGTGCCGCGCCTTTGTAGCGGCGCTCCGTGCGCTTCACGTAGGCGTCGAAAAACTCCGTCGCGTCCTGCATGGTGTCCCAGACCGAAAGCTGTACGAGACACGCCTGACCGCTCTTCGCATCTTCGTAAACACTGTAGCGGTCGCCGCCCCAGCCGGCCGCCGCCTTGCGCGACTCCTGCGGCGATTTCAGAAATTCGTCCAGTATCAGGTAGTAACTCCACTCGCCGTTAACGTCGTAGTCAATCCGCTTCCAGCCCGCGCCGAGCGCGCCCGTGATGTCCGGCAGGGCGACTTTGACAGGGGCCTCGCGCGCGAAATATTTCTCGGCGTGCATGACCTGCTCGGTTGACTGCGGCAACTCTTTGTAAGCCTTCGAGACGAGCGGCCAGCCCTCTTTCTTGTAGAGGGCCTGCGCCCACTTCATCCCCTGCTCGTAGGGGAAGAGGAGCGACTCGCGCAGGGCGCGCGGCGCGCGCTCGATCTGTTCGGTCCCGGACTGGCTCGAACCCATAGACTTCATGAGCGCGAGGATGCGCGCGGGGTTGCGCCCGACGTAATGGCCCATGACGAGCGAGGCGTCGCCTTCGACCAGGGCGTGCGCGGCCAGCTCGGCGTCCGAATCGCCCTTGGGCCAATTCTCGAAGCGGCGCAGGTTGAAGTGCTGGTCTTGCAGGGCGTGCGTCAGCTCGTGGGCCATAACGGGCTTCTGGCCGTCCAGGTCAATCCAGTCCGCGAGGAAGAACTCCTGCCGGCGCGGGTCGTAGTAGCCCGCGACCTGCTCGGTCAGGAGACTGATGATGAAGGGGCGGAACTCGAAGTCCTGGGGCACGAGTCCCAACTTTTTGAGCGCGACCTCAGAGGCGTGCATCTCGGCGGGGCTGGAGTCCTCGTCCATGTTCTTGATGAGGAAGCGCTGAATCTCGTCGCGCGACTGCGTGCCGCTCTTGACGGGGCGCAGGATGGGCAGTTGCCTGAGTTCGCTCGTCTCCGCGAGCACTTCTTTGGTCGCCTCGACGACCGCCGCGCGGCGTGCCTCGCGCGTGGAGGCGACGGCCGCCGCGCCGCTCTGGGCCTGCGCGAAACCGGCCGGAATGCCCGGCAGGAAGACGGCCGAAATTAAAATGACGGCGGCGAGCGCCGCCGCCTGAAGTCTGATTTGCTTTGACATCTCTTACCTTTCGCTCTTATAGTCCGCAGGAAACGCCCAGCAGAGATTATAGCAGAGGCCATAAAACACGCGCGGGAGGCGTTTCTCTCAGATGACGAACCTGCACCCGGAAGATGCATCGTTCGAGGAGTGGCACGAGACGCTGGTCCGCGTCCGCTACTCCGAGACGGACAAGATGGGCATAGTCTACCACGCGAACTATCTCGTCTGGTTCGAGATTGGCCGCACGGAATTCTGCCGTGCCCGCGGCTTCTCCTACCGCGACATGGAAGAGAACGAAAACGCCTTCCTCGTTGTTGCGGAAAGTTACTGCCGCTACAAAGCGCCCGCCTACTACGACGACGAGCTGATCGTCCGCACACACATCACGGAGCTGCGCAAACGGTCGCTCCGCTTCGGCTACGAGATCGTACGCCTCTCCGACGGCAAGGTGATCGCAGAGGGCGAGACGGGCCACGTCGTCACGGACAGCGAGAACCGCGTCCGCTCGTTCCCCTTACTCTATAGCCAACTCCTCGCCGCCGCCCCAGCAGACGCCATACACTACACGCAGCCGCCCGCCGAGCGCGTGCCGGAGGAAACGGCCCCGGAATAGTGGTCAGTGGTCAGTGGTCGGTGGTCAGTTAAAGACAAAAGAAAGAGGCAGCCGAGTGAGACTATATCGGTTTGCAATTGAGTGTAGGTTAAAGAAAAACATCTCACGCCAAGACGCCAAGGCGCGAAGAAAACAGTTAAGCTTTTCTTCGCGCCTTGGCGTCTCCAGCGTGAGACTTTCTCTGGCTCACACTCAATTGCAAGTGGCTATAATCCGGCTGCCTTTTGCCTTTCTTTTAACTGACTACTGATTACTGTTCGTGTGGCAACGAGAGGCGTGTGATTTCGCGGGCGCGGCCCGTGGTTTCGTCAACGTCTATGACGGCGGCGGTGATGCGAACCTGGCCCGAGGCGTGCTCGGCGCGTTTGTAGATCGCGGAGGTGAAGCGCGTGATAACGTCTTCGGTCTTCATGCCGATGACGCCCGCGTAAGAGCCCGTCATGCCCAAATCCGTCAAATAAGCGGTGCCGCCCGGCAAGATTCTTTCGTCTGCGGTCTGCACGTGCGTGTGCGTGCCGACGACGGCCGAGACGCGCCCGTCCAAAAACCACCCCATCGCGACCTTTTCCGAAGTGGCCTCGGCGTGCATGTCCACGAGCCTGACTTTAACGTCGTCCGGGATGGACGAGACCATTGCTTCCGCCGCGCGGAAAGGGTCGTCCGCAGGCCCCATGAAGACGCGGCCGATGAGGTTGAGGACGGCGACGCGCGTGCCGCGCACTTCGCCCACGAAGAGGCCGCTGCCGGGCGAATTCGGCGGGTAGTTGGCGGGCCTGAGCAAGCGCGGCTGGCGCTCTATGTAGGGGATGACCTCGCGCTTATCGTAGATGTGGTTGCCGGAGGTCATAACGTCTATCCCGGCCCGGAACAACTCGTCCGCCAAGGGCGGCGTAATCGAAAAGCCGCCCGCCACGTTCTCCGCGTTCATCACGGCCAGGTCAATCCCGTGCTGCTCGCGCAAATCCTCTATGCGCTCCAGCACCGCCACCCTTCCGGGCCGCGCGACCACGTCACCGATCATCAAGATTTTCATAAGCGAAAAAAAGTGATAAGTGATAAGTGATAAGTGATAAGAAAAGGCTGCCTCTTATCACTTATCACTTATCACTTATCACCGCTCTTGAGTGGCAGAGGGAAATCCGCGTGAGCCGTTCCGCAGCCGAAATTGAACCTGCACTAGACAGGTGGGTGACCTTTAAGAAGCCGCAGCCTTTAGCAATCCTTAACGATGAAGGAATGCACGGGCTCAATTGCGGCATCGGTCTCCCTATTTATCGGCGTTGGCTCAATCATCGTAACGACGGTGACGAACCCCGCAGAATGTATTCCCTCAGCCGAGGGAGATACTAACATAAAAAGCCGTGACACGTAAAAAGTGACAGGTGACAGGGGAAACCGTTCTTTCCTGTCACCTGTCACCCGATACTTGTTTACCACTTTTAGGTGAAAGCGATGTTGCCGGCAGGACTCGTCTGCTCGACGGTGGTGCGGACTTTGAGGAGGCGGTCGAGCATCTCGGCGCACTCGGCGCTGCGCGAGGCGAGCTGCGAGTCGGCCTGCTCGTGCAGGCGCTTCAGGCGGTGCAGCTCGTCCGCAATGTGGAGCGCGGCGAGGATGGCGACCTTGAGCGAGTCAACCGTGAGTGTGCCAGACGAAATCTCGCGCATGCGACCGTCAACGAACTCCGCGAGCTGCGTGATGTATTCGCTGTCGCCGTCCGAGCGAATGTTGTAGGTCTGGTTATAAATCTCGACTCTGATGGTGGGAGTCGAGGCCTGATCCATATTGCTTTTATTAAA
>DATFCB010000621.1:0-9460 GCA_035253525.1 Pyrinomonadaceae bacterium
TGCGGGCGAGCGAGGCGATAGCTTTATCAACGCCAGCAGGTCGGCGGGCGCGCAGGCCATGATGACCATTCCGATGGTCGGGTGGGTCGCCAGACTTGGGCCTAATCGCAGCAAGCTCTCAAGCTTCTCCATAGCGAAGTACGGACAGCAAACGGGCAGCGACTGGCAGTGGTTCCCGGACGCAGGCAACGGCGTCAAGAGCGGCGGCCAGCTCGTCACGGGCAACGACCCCGCGGACGCGAGCGTCCTCACAGACTCTCTGTTCCAGCGCGAGTGGGTGCAGCGCCTCGTCGGCCGCTGGGGGACGGCGGCCTCCGGCGGCCTGCGCTTCTACCTCCTGGACAACGAGCCCAGCATCTGGCACTCGACGCACAGGGACGTGCACCCGACGGGCGCGACGATGGAGGAGATACGGGACAAGATTTTCGACTACGCCGCGCAGATCAAGGCCGTGGACTCATCGGCCGTCGTCGTCGGCCCCGAAGAGTGGGGCTGGAGCGGCTACCTCTTCAGCGGCTACGACCAGCAGTACGGGAGCCAACACGGCTGGAGCTACCTGCCCGACCGCGCGAACCACGGCGGCGCGGACTACCTGCCCTGGCTTTTGGGCCAATTGCGCCAGCGCGACACGGCCACGGGCCAGCGCCTCCTGGACTTCTTCAGCGTGCACTATTACCCGCAGGGCGGCGAGTTCAGCGACGACGCGTCGAGCGCGATGCAGCTCCGCCGCAACCGCTCGACGCGCTCGCTCTGGGACCCTGCCTACACGGACGAGACCTGGATTAATGACCGCGTGCAGTTAGTCCCGCGGCTGCGGAGTTGGGTCGCAGCCAATTACCCCGGGACGAAGACGGCCATCACCGAATACAACTGGGGCGCGGAGGGACACATCAACGGGGCCACGGCGCAGGCGGACATCCTGGGCATCTTCGGGCGCGAGGGCCTGGACATGGCTGCGCGCTGGACGACTCCCGCCGCCCAGACTCCGACCTACAAGGCGATGAAGATGTACCGCAACTATGACGGGAATAAATCCACTTTCGGCGAGACGAGCGTCAGGGCAACAGTCCCCAATCCCGACAACCTGTCGGCCTTCGCCGCCGAGCGCGCGGCGGATGGCGCGCTGACTGTCATGGTGATAGGGAAACAGCTCTCGGGCGAAACGCCCGTGACCGTGAATCTTTCCAATTTCACAGGCGCGGGGTCCGCGCAGGTCTGGCAATTGACTTCCGCCAACGCGATCACACGCCTTAACGATCTCGCGTACACGGGCAACAGCCTACAGCTCTCCGTCCCGGCGCAGAGCGTGACGCTCTTAGTTCTGCCGAAGGGCGCGAATGTTCCCACCTACACTATCAGCGGCGTGGTGAGAGTCGGCACGACCGGCCTCGGCGGCGTGACGATGACGCTCACGAGCCCCAGTCCCGCCGGCTTCACCCCGCGCACCGTGACGACTTCCAGCACCGGCGCTTTCTCGTTGACGAGCGTTCCGGCCGGGCGCAACTACACGCTCAAGCCCGCGAAGACCAACTACGCCTTCACGCCCGCGAGCAAGAGCTACACCAATCTTTCCGCGAATCAGGTGGGCCAGAATTTTGCCGCCGTCGTGACGGGCTACACGGTTAGCGGCACAGTCAAGATTGGCACAACGGGCCTCGGCGGAGTCACCGTCAGGCTCTCAAGCCCGACGCCCGCCGGCTTCCCGACGCGCTCGACACAGACCAGCAGCACGGGGGCTTACTCGTTCACGAACGTGCCGCCGGGGCGCAGCTACGTCGTGACGCCGACGAAGGCCGGCTATCAATTCACCCCGGCGAACAAATCGCTGACTAATCTCGCCTCCAACCAGACGGCCGTCAACTTTCTGGTCAAGGTCTATTCAATCAGCGGGCGTGTCACACGCACCGGCACGACGACAGGGATAGCAAGCGTCACGATGACGTTGACCAGTCCCTCGCCAGCCAATTTCGCCGCCCGCACAGTGCTGACCAACAGCACTGGCAATTACACGTTCACCAATGTTCCGGCAGGCAGGAACTACACGCTCAAGCCGACGAAGAGTGGGTTCACTTTCAGCCCGACGGCGCGCAGCATCCCGAACCTGAGCGCCAACGTCGCGGCGGGCGCGGCGACGAATTTTACGGGCAGCGGGCCTTGATTAACGTGAATTCGGCGTAAGAAGAAATTGGCTCACAACTCCTGCCGGGGCTGTGAGCCAATTTCATTTCCCTCGGTCACACTCGTCACAAAAGGTGTACGAACTTGCCTTCCGACGGCACGCCCTCGTCGCTCAGGATGAAGAGCATGTAAAAGCCGCGCGGGGCTATCGCGGGCGGCTTCCCGTTGGGCGCGTCGGCGCGAATCATGTAGGGCTCAGTCCTCACGAAGTCGCACTGTATGACGCGCTGCTCCGTGTCCGTGTTGTGAGTGCATGCCATCGGGCGGACCAGCACCACTTTGGCGACGCAGCCCGCGTCGGGAGTCTCTATGTCGAAGCTCTCGCCGTGGTTGATGACGGGTGCGTTCGCCGCCGTCGGCTCGACCCCGTTGACGGACGCGATGGTCGGCCGGTCGGCAGGGCTCCCGTCCGAGTTGAAAAGGTACGGCGGGCTGAAGACCTCTATCGTGTTCTCCACGCTCACGGTGCAGCCCCCGGCGGCAGCGCCGCCGGCGGCCATCACTTTGCCGCTCGGCAAGAGCAGCGCGCACGAGTGATAGTGCCGCGGCCTGTTCAACTCGTCCATCTCGGACCAGGGGCTCGCCGAAGACGGGTCGTAGATGTACGAAGTCTGCGGTGGCCCCTGCAAGCCGCCGCTGATGAAGACGGTCCCGTCGGGCAACAGAACGACGTTGACGTTGACGCGCGCGCGGCCGTCTGGAATCGAGCTTTGAACGTCCCACGACGGGGAAAGCGTCGAGAGGTTGGCGATCTCTATGGTGGAGCTGGTGCTGGCGTCGCCGCCGCCGACGGCGATCACGCGGACGAACGGGTAAGTGGAATCCAGAATCAGCGCGGACATTCCCTTCGTGCGGTTCGTAGGGCCGCCCGTGTCCTCCCACTCGCCGTCCAGCGCACCCGTGAAAGTGAAATAGCCCGAAGGGTCGTTGAGCGGGGCGACGCCGCCCGTGCTGCAATTGCCGAAACCCGTCGGGACGTAAAAAATCTCCCCGCCCGGCAGCAGGTGAAGGCTCGGATACAGTTGCGAGAAACTGTGGTTTATCGCGCCGTTGACCGTCATGGTACTGAACGAGTCGGACGCTTCCGAGTAGACTTCCATGACAGGCCCGCCGAACGCGCCGGCCGCGATGAGCACGCGCCCGGTATTTGGCCCAGCCTCATCGCCCAGGGTCACGTTGGTCGGATACCAGCGCTGCGAAGACATGTCACCCGCCGTCCTGTTCCACTTTTCTGCCAGCGGGTCGAATTTCCAGCCCTGTATGGACGTGGGGTTCCCTGGGCCGAGTCCGCCGCCGCCGACGGCCAGCAGTTGACCGTCCGAAAGAAACGAATGGCCGCAGCAGACTATGTTCGCGGCCAGCCCCGTGTCGGCGGCCGTCAGGCGAGACATGATAGGGTTCACTTCGTCCGACGGGTCCCAGATGCCCGTGTCCGTCCCGTCGGCCAGGAAGATCACCTTGTAATTGCGCATCAGCGCCGCGTGCTCTATCGCCATCGGCGTGCCCCCGGGGTTGAGCGGGTAGAGCAGGTCCCAGCGGCCGAACTTCGCCGGGCCGAAACATTGAAGGAGGTTCGGCAGCAACTCCGCGAACCTGGGGTTGATGGCGACGACTTCGCGCAGGTGTGCGAAGCCGTTCAGCGGACTGACGCGGTCGCGCGCTTCGACGAGCGCCCCGGCATCCGCCCTTTGCAGCAATTGCTTCTCCTCGTGGTGATGCTGCTCCGCGCCGTGTTCGTGTTCAAGCTTCTCGTCCGCGACTTTGCGGTCATTCGGGGCCACCAGTAAGTCTTCTGAAGTCTGCGCCGCGTTGATGAAACGAAGCAGACGCCTGTGAGTTTTAGGATTTATCGGGGGCTCGTCTTCGTTCCAGGGTGTTTTCTCTTCGGCCATGGTATTCCTCCATTCTGAAGACAGGACGGACTCCGCCAACACCGTGAGGGCCGCGGGGCCGGGCGTGGTGGGTTTGGCTAGCTCATCACTGTGTTCATCGACGTGAGGCTAACGAGAGTCAGGACTCAGGCGCTCGCTAGCAGGGATGCGAGGACTAGAAAATGCGAGGGCGAGGAACGGGCGCACTCTATTCCCGTTTTGGGCCAATGTCAACAGCCAGGGTGAGGCTGACAGGGGCTTTCCGTGCCGTCAGTTTCTGATGGCTACAACTTCGAGATACTCTCCATCAACACGCGTCGCGTCGCCGGTCGCCTGATTGTGCTCCGCCCAGTGTCGCTCAAGGTCGCTCCGCAGAGCGGCCTGCCCCTCCGCGTCGAGCGCGTCGAACGCGCGCTGCGTCGGGCCGTAATACAGGCGGAAGAACTCCACGACCTCGGCGGGCGAAAACGGGTAATCGAACTCGCACATGCGCCGCGTCATCTGTAAATCCGAGACGCGGTCGCCGAGCCTTTCGCGCACGGTCTCCTCGTCGCCCCACTTGACGGGCGGCGGCATGTTGGGCGGCGGGGGCACGTGCTTGCTGCCGATCTTGAACATCTGGCCGATGAATCCCTCCGGCGTCCAGTTCGCCATGGCGATTCGCCCGCCGGGCCGGCAGACGCGCGTCAACTCGGCCGCGACCAACTCGGGCCTCGGCGCGAACATCGCCCCGTACATACTCACGACTTCGTCAAAGCTTGCGTCCGCGTACGGCAACGCCTCCGCGTCGCCTTCGTCGAACTGAATCGTCAAGCCTTCGGCTGCGGCACGCTCACGCGCCTGTTCGAGTAGATTCGGGGCGATGTCAACGCCCGTGACGATTGCGCCCGCGCGCGCCGCCGGTATCGCCAGATTGCCGCTGCCGCAAGCCACGTCGAGCAGGCTGACGCCCGGCTTGAGCGCCAGGCGCGCGATGAACTCTTCCGCGCTCGTCTCAATGCTCTTCGCCACCTGACCAAAATCGCCGGCAATCCACATGGATTTGAGCCGGCCTTTCAGCAATTCCATCTCAGGGTTAGTTGCGCTCATGTGCCAGTTCCTTTCGTACGGTGCGATGCTCACCGAAATATAAAATCATTTCGCTTCCAGATAAAGTCCTCGCTTGGGCACCTCTATTTCCAGATTCTCGAAACGCGAGGGAAGACCGTCGCTGCGAAAAAGAATGGACCCGGCCATCAAATGATAGTGCAGGTGGGGCGCTTGCGAGCGGCCAGAGCTTCCCAACAGCCCGATTGCCTGCCCCTGCTTCACACGGTCCCCGGTTTTGACGAGCACGGAGCCTTTTTGCATGTGTGCCAGAAAACTAAACTCGCCGTTCCCGTGGTCAATGACGACGCAGTTGCCGCCTATTGCCCACACAGGTTCCGGCAACTTTTTGAGCAGGTCTATGTCGAACACCCCGGGGCGACTGTTATCCGGCACGTCGTTACGGCTATAAATCACAGCGCCTCCGGCGGGTGCCAAAATCTCCCGTCCCCAGCCGTACCAGTCGCCGCTGGTCTCGCCGTCCGTCTTGACCAATTCAAGGTGCGGCCCGAGGCCCGCGATGTCATAGGCGAAGTGCTGGCTCCACTCCTGATGCCCCTGGTCTGCGACGTGTCCGTTGAGGACCGTGAAAGGCCCCTTGAGCGGGAAGATGAGCTTCGTCTTTTGCGCGTAATTCGAGACAGGGATAGCAAGCGTCTTCTCAATCTGCTTACCTCGCGGGGTCGTCAGTTTCAGCGTATAGACCAGGCGATCAATCTGAAGCGCCGCCGGCTCGGAAAACCTGTGGCGCAGGTCGAAGCTCTCCTCCTGCGCCGAGAAAGACTTGGCCGAGAACTCCGAAGAGGTCGTGCTCTTGAACGAGACGCCGCGGACGGCGTTCAGGGCCGCGGCCGAGAATTGGACCGTTTTGATTAAATTGCGTCCGGCGTAGAATTCGATTGTCGCGGACTGAGGCTCAAGCGGCAGGTTCGCTTTCTCTTTCACCAGGACGTTGAACACCCAACTCTCCATCGGCCCAGGCTTATCCACTCCGTCGTTCTCTTTATAAACCTGACGCGGGATGGTGTAGAGACTGACCTCGTAGGCATCCTCCGGTGACACGACTGCCGAACTTTCAGGAAGACAGGTTCCCGACGAAAGCCCTCGGATGCCGGGAGGCGAAAATAACGCGAAGACAAGTAAAGAATTTATCAGCAGTCGCCTTCTCAAATTTGTCCCCTCCAATTTCATTAGGAGCGGCATCCGGGCGCTTATTTCTGCGTCAACTGTTTAAAAAGAGCCAGCGCCTCGTCCTCGTAAGGTTGCTGTTGCCCGGAAGGCTTGCCCTGCATGCGGACGACGATCAAATCCTTTTCGGGGAAGACGTAGAGGTTCGTATCCAGGTATCCTTGCGCCGCGTAACCTTTGGGGTTGTCGAACAGCCACCAGAGCAAGCCGTAGCGCGGGTAGAGTGTCTGCGAGGGCTTGGTCATCTGCTCAACCCATGACTCGCTGACGATGCGCTTCCCTTGCCAGACACCTTTGTTGAGCATCAAGAGTCCGATGCGCGCGAACTCGCGCGGCGTAGTCTCCATGTCCGCGTACGTCCAGGCGTGCCCCTTTTCGTCCAGGTGCAGGCGCGTGCCGTTCATCCCAAGCGGCTCGAACAGTCGCTTGCGCGCGTAGTCCTGTATCGGCTCCCCGGCGGCTTTATCAAGGATGGGCGAGAGCAGTTGCACGCCCTCATTACTGTAGGCCCAGGCCGTCCCAGGCTCCGTCGCGAGCGGCAGATTGATGACGAACGGATTCTTATCGCCCACGGAGCCGACCCCTTCGCCAGTCATGCGGGGCAGGCCCGAAGTCATCGCCAGCAGGTGTCTGAGTGTCACCTTGCCTTTCGGCCCCGCGCACCATTGCTTGACGTAAGAGCAGACAGGCTCGTCCACGCTCTTGATCTTGCCGTCGTCAATCAGCATTCCGACAAGGATTCCGGTGATTGACTTGGTGCTCGACATCGCCATCATTGGCGCTCTGTAATTTTTGTAATACCGCTCCTGAACGATCTGACCTTTATAGATGACGAGGCACGCGTCGGCCCCGGTCTTCGTGCACAAGTCTCCGTGGAGTTCGAGCGCCTTTGCGTTCACGCCCAGGGTATTCGGGTTAGCGGACTGCCAGAAGTCGTCTTTTATGACCAGCGGCGGCGGAGGCGTCGCTGTCAACTCCGCCCGCAGCCGTGTGACCTCGGCGCTCACCCAATCATTGCCGGCAAGTTTGGCACATTCCTTGTCGTAAATAGTAAGCGTGTCTCGCGCCTCGTCGCTCCGGCCCAGTTTGTTCTGTGCCAATGCCAGCCCGTAGTAAGCACGGCATCGCTGGGCGGGCGACTTCGGCTCGCCGGAGATGAGATACGTCTGGGCGAGTCGCGCGGCCTGCTCCCACTCGCCTTTACGATTCAGCTCCATCACCTTGTCAAAGGTCGCGTCCTGACGCGCGGCGGCCACGAAGACCAGTGACAAGACGCCCATGCCTGCCCACACTAACGCCGTCCTGAACAAATGTGGTGTCCTCCCTCTGCGAGATGAGAGCGGCAACAAAATTTAGCGGCGGGTCGGTTCCGACCAGGGACCCTGATAGAAATTGGCCCGGAACCTAGAACCGGCCCGCCGCCATTGAGCATTAAGGTGCCTCTCTTCGCTCTTTCTCCACGAATTGGACTTGCCTGAAATTCGTGCCCGTCCATTCGAGATAATAGACTCCGCAAGGCGCGTGATCCCGGCTCAGGTCGCCGCCCTTGAATCCGTTCAAGATTAGCAGACGGCTGTCGGCACGATAAACAACCGGCTCGGCGTCGTCAGGCAACTCACAGAAGCCGAAGCCGGCCCCTTCGAGTTGGTCCGGGAAAAACACCCTGCCGTTGCGCGCATCAATTATCGCGCTCTGAGAGCAATTCGTCCCGCAGCCCCAGGTCGTCAGGATGTAATGCCCGGCAAAGTTCACGCCTCCCTTTGCGGCGTTCCGCAAATTAGTGCGGAACATGTTCGCAGTTTTGTGGCTTCTCAGATTGACTCTAACATTTTTGCGTTTCTCGACCCTGACGGCATATTGCGCGGAAGTCGGCGTCGGCGATTGGGCGAAACAGACTGAGCTGAACGACAGCAGGAGCGCTGTCAGCAAAACGTTTTTGATTGTCATTTTTTCCTTGTTCTTATTGATTACTTTTTACCGAGCGATTTAACCGTCTCGACTTTCGTTATCTTGCCGCTGTCGGAAAGGTCTGCTTCGAGTCCCGGAACCTTACATCCAGCCTCATGATCAACCGTTCCCTTGACGGAGCACTGCTCTTTATCTTTGCACGCGGCCAGAATGGCGCGGCCGGCTTCGGAGTCGTTCGTAAAACAGTACCCCGCATAATCACCGCTCTCCATGCCGACGTACAAGATCACCGACTCGGTTTTCCCGACTTGCAGTTCGCCCTGAACTTCACTCGCTTCGGATTGGTCCGCCGCAGGCGTCGGCGCGGTATTCGAGACATTGGCCGTGTTGTTTACCGTCGTCTGGTTGGAGTTGTTGACGACTGCCGTGTTCGATTTGTTGACGGTGTTGGAGGTCGAGCTGTTCGTCATCGTGTTCGCCGCATTACCGCAGGCCGAAATGAGCAGCACTAACGAGGCGACCCCTAGCGTTGAGAAGATTGTGATTTTCGTGGTTTTCATTTTTCCCTTTCCTAAAGCCGATCTTTCAATCAGCGTGTGTGTCCTGGAAGAGACAGGTCTGAGCGACGTGAAAGCTTGCCGCACCGCATGAATCCGGTCGCGCCGGAGGAGCGACGTTAAGAATGTGCCAACCGAACGGGTTGCCGGCTAGCGGCGATGATGTTGTGTGGGCGCTGCGAGACAGGGCTTGTCGGCGGAGGCGTCGGCCGCGCGCCGCGCCTCTTCGTTGGCCGTCGCAGACGGCGCGATCTTGTCCGTCACGCAGATTTCCTGCGGCGTGATCTTCGCGACGGCAAGATAGGAAGTCACCTTACTGGAATCTTCAGGGTTCTCGCTCGCGTTGAAACGAACGATGAGGGCAATCGGCATCACCTTCCCTTTCTTGCGTGTCACACGCCATTCTGCTTTCTGCCCCACGCTGCTGAAACCACTGCTGAGGACTTCCCAGAAATTGAGAGGATAACTCTTCCCGTCCGGGCTAATCACTGTGATTGACTCACGCGCGTCGCCATATTCGAGTCGCAAATTATAGCCACCGACGCCGCGGCAAGCCTGCGTGGAGGAGTCGGATTCGCGGTCGGTTGAGACCGTCTTGCAGCCGGAGAGAGAGCTGTAGACGCTCGTCACGGAATCCGCGGACAATAATGGTTCCCGCGTTAAGGACGCGGC
>DATFCB010000622.1:0-2674 GCA_035253525.1 Pyrinomonadaceae bacterium
GAGCAAGAACACGCTTTATCTCGTCACTTGTCACTCATATCTTGTCACTGTTGTATCTTGCCATTGCCTTGTCAATGCCGTCTCTGATGACGGCGCGAAGCGCCTCTGCGCCCCGCTCCAAAATTTCGTCGAGCGCGGCGCGCTCGACCCTTGAGAACTCGTCGAGGACGAAACTCCTGGTGTCGCCCAGGGGGTGCTCGGGCTGTATGCCTATGCGCAGGCGCATGAACTCGTCCGTCTTCGTCGCCGCGATGATTGACTTCAGCCCGTTGTGCCCGCCGGCTGAGCCGCGCCTTCTTAACCGTATCGTCCCGAAGGGCAGGGCCAAATCGTCGCTGATGACGATCATCTCCCGCGCGGCCGCCGCCGACGATTCCTGCTTACTGAGCAGGCAAGCCACCGCCTCGCCGCTCAGGTTCATGTACGTCTGCGGCTTGACGAGTTCGACCCGCTTGCCCTCAAGCTCCGCACGCCCGACGAGCGCCCGGCACTCCTTGCGCTTGACCTGCGCCTGCGCCTCGCGCGCGAGCAGGTCAACCAGCATGAAGCCGAGGTTGTGGCGCGTCCGCTCGTACTCCGCGCCCGGATTGCCAAGACCAACGATGAGACGACACGCAGACACGGTGACGCGGGGACGCGGAGATTAAAACACTTGTCGCCGCGTCGCCGCGTCGCCGTGTCTCCGCGTCTCTTATTCGCCTTCCTCTTCGTCTTCCTTCTTGCCCTTGCCGATGACTTCGGGCTCGGCCTGCTCTTCGGCCACCTCGGCGGTCTCAACCGGCTCTTCGCGGATGACGCCGACCGTGGCGATGACGTTCTCCGCGTCGGTCAGAATCTCTACGTCCGGGTCAGCCGGGATGTCCGAGACGTGCAGCACGTCGTGGACGCCTAGATTAGACACGTCAAGCTCAAATGCCTCGGGGATGTTGCGCGGGTCGCAACGCACCTCGATTTCGCGCAGGATTTGTTCGAGGTGGCCGGACTCGTCGCGCACCCCTACGGGCTCTCCGACCAGGTGCACCGGCACGGTGACTTCAATCTTCTGCCCTTTGACCAGCCGCTTCAGGTCGGCGTGAACCAGCCGCCCGCGCACGGGATCAATCTGCCGGTCGTGGAACATCACCTCGCTCGCGCCGACGCCCTCCACGTCAAGGGTGAAGATGGTGTTTTGCCCCGTGTCGGAGCGCAGGATGGCCGCCAGGTCGCGCAAGGATGCGACGGCCGCAACCGGCTCGCCCTCGCCGCCGTAAACAGTCACGGGCACGTAGCCCTCGCGCCGCGCGCGCCGCGCGTCGTTTTTGCCGCGCCCGTCCCTGGCGGTCGCGCGGACTGTAATCTCTTTTCTCTCTGCCATGATTACTCCCTAATAAGTGTTTGCCCTTCAGACGAAGAGCGAGGAGACGCTCGTCTCCTCGTGGATCGACTTGATCGCTTTCGCCAGGAGCGGTGCGATACTCAAAACCTGTATGTTCTCCAACTCGCACGCGCCATCGTGGAGCGGGATCGTGTTGGTGACGGCCATCTGCTCTATGTCGGAGGCGGCCAGCTTCTCGCAGGCGCGGCCCGAGAGCACAGGGTGCGTGAAGCAGGCGTGTATGCGCTCGGCCCCGTTCTCTTTCAATGCCTTCGCCACCTTCGTCAAAGAGCCGCCCGTGTCGCACATGTCGTCAACTATCAAACAAGAACGCCCGCGCACGTCGCCGACCACGTTCATCACCTCCGCGACGTTCGCCTTCTCGCGCCGCTTGTCGCACAGGGCCAATTCCGCGTTCAAACGCTTGGCGTAGGCGCGCGCGCGTTCTGCGCCGCCCGTATCGGGCGCGACGACCGTCAGGTTCGGCAAAGGGTTATCCTGGTAATGGCCGATCATGACGGGCGCGGCGTAAAGGTGATCCACCGGGATGTCAAAGAAACCCTGAATCTGCGCCGCATGCAAGTCCATCGTCAGGACGCGTTGCGCGCCGGCCGTCACTATCAAGTTAGCCACCAGCTTCGCCGCAATCGGCACGCGCGGGCGGTCCTTCTTATCCGAGCGCGCATAGCCGTAGTACGGGATGACGGCCGTGACGCGCTCGGCCGACGAGCGGCGGAAGGCGTCGAGCATGACGAGCAGTTCCATCAGGTGCGCGTCCGTCGGCGGGCACGTCGGCTGGACGATAAAGACATCGCCGCCGCGCACGTTCTCGTCAATCTGAAAATTGAACTCGCCGTCGGAAAAACGCTCCGCGATGGCGCGGCCCGGATCGCAACTCAGGTAATGGCAAATCTCCTCGGCCAGAGCGCGGTTCGCGTTGCCGGAGAAAACTTTGATGCCGCCAGTCGTTCCCATAAAAGTAGCTGTCAGATGTCAGATGCTAGATGTTAGAAAGTTAGCCGACATCTAACACCTAGCATCTAGCCTCTACATTTTCTGGGGCGGAAGGATTCGAACCTACGAATGCCGGTTCCAAAGACCGGTGCCTTACCACTTGGCTACGCCCCAAGCTCAACCCCGCGCCGCGGACGCGCCGAGCGCCGACAGATACCGCGCCCGCGCGAGCGCGGCGCAAGGGAAGATGTGCCAGCGGCTTTCCCCCGCGAGCGCCGCCCGCGCACGCTCCAGCGTTTCCCCCTTGTCAAAGACTCCGAAGACGCTTGAGCCGCTCCCCGCGAGCAGGGCTGCACGCGCGCCCAC
>DATFCB010000623.1:0-2856 GCA_035253525.1 Pyrinomonadaceae bacterium
CGCTCGCGCCGCATCGCCAGGTGGATCGTCGAAAGGCGTGAGCGCGGCGAGCCAATTGAGACCACGAAGGAGTTGGCCGCCCTGGTCGCACGCGCCGTCGGCCATCGCAAGGCGGACAAGATTCACCCGGCGACGCGTACCTTTCAGGCCCTGCGCATCGCCGTCAACCGCGAGCTTGAAGGGCTCGCAGAATTTGTCGAAGAGGCCGTTGATCTTTTAGCACCGGGCGGGCGTTTCGCGGCCATCAGCTTCCACTCGCTCGAAGACCGGGTCATGAAGCAGACGCTCAGGCGTCTCTCCGGGCGTTGCGAGTGTGACCCGCGAATTCCTGTCTGTTCGTGCGGCGCGCGCCGCACGGTTGAAATCCTGACGCGCCGCGCCGTCGTGGCCGGCGAGGAAGAAGTTTCGGAAAACCCGCGCGCCCGCAGCGCCAAACTGCGGGCCTGCCGCAAGCTCTGAAAAGTTCGTCGCTTAAAACTTGAGTGCCCTTTCAACTCCGACTGTTTTAACTGCAAGAGGTCTTGACCCGTGATGAGAAGAATACCCTCGAACCGAAAGAACTTCACGGTGCACCGCGAGCGCGATGTGAGTGCGCTCATGCGTCTGGCGCTCCTTCTCGGTTGCGGGCTGGTGCTTGCGGGCGGCTTCGTCTTCGCGGCGGGCCAGCACTTCGCCGCCGTGCAGTACGGCTACAAGAGCGAGACGCTGCGCCGCGAGCAGGCGGAGTTGTTGGAGGAGCAGCGCCGTCTGCTGTTGGAGCGCGAGCGGGCCACAGCGCCGGAGCACCTGGGCGCGGCGGCGCGCGAAATAGGGATGCAGCCCGTCCGGCCAGTGCAGATAACTCCCGCGAGGAGCTCGGACAACACGCGCGCCGCGCGCACGGCCCCCGCGTTCGTCAGCCCTTCGGCGTCGCTCGGTCGCTGAGACTTCTACCCGGTCCGAGAAAGCGGGCCAAAATCGCGCACTCTTCCCCCTCGCGCGCGGCCGGCGGAAATTTTTTGACAGCACTCTCTCGCTAACAAGCGCGCGCGAGGCTGAAAGCCGGGCCTCTCGCGGCGCATCAATCAGAAAGAAGATAAGCAGGAGATATGCGCGGACGCCTTGCCGCTTCAACGAAAGCACGCCCCGACAGCTCGCGCAAGCGTGCCCTCGGCGTGGCGTGCTTTCTGGGCGTCTGGATGCTCGTCATCGGCGTGCGGCTCATCTACCTGCAAACGGCGCAGCACGAGTGGCTGACGACGCGCGCGCGCGCGCAGCAGCAGGAAGAGATCGAGACCAGCCCCATCCGCGGCCTCGTCCTCGACCGGCACGGCAGGGAGCTTGCCCGCAGCATTGACATGGAATCTTTCTGGGCCGTCCCGCGCGAGATCAGGAACGTCGAAGAGGCTGCGCAGAAACTCGCGCCGCTCGTCGAAGAGGACGCGGGCGCGCTCGCCTCGAAATTGAAAGCGGCCCAAAACTCGAACCGCAAGTTCGCCTGGATCGCGCGCAAACTCGACGAGGAGCGCGCCGCACAGGTCCGCGCGCTCAACATCGCGGGCGTTTACTCGCTCAAGGAGCCGAAGCGTCATTACCCGAATGGTCCGTTGGCCGCGCACGTCCTGGGGTTCGTCGGCCTGGACGAGACGGGGCTGGCCGGCATCGAGCGCGCTTACGACAAAGAGATTCGCGGCGAGGCGGGCCGCGTCACTGTCGAGACGGACGCGCACGGCCGCGCTTACGGGAGTTTCGAGGCGGAGGCGAGGCGCGGCGAGACGGTCGTGCTGACCATTGACCAGTTGGTGCAGTACAAGACCGAGCAGACGCTCGCGGCAGCGGTCGAGCGAAACCGGGCCAAGTCTGGCTCGGCCATCGTGCTCGACCCGCGCACAGGCGAGATACTCGCGCTCGCCAACGCGCCGACCTTCGACCCGAACGACCCGAACTCGGCCACGTCCCAGGCTCGCGTCAACGAGGCGCTGCAAAACATTTACGAGCCGGGCTCGACTTTCAAGATCGTGGCCTTCTCGGCCGCCGTCGAAAGGGGCTTGGTTAAGCCCGATGACCGGATTGATTGCCAGATGGGCTCGATCACGGTCGCAGGCCGTGTGGTGCATGACCACCACGCGTTCGGCTCGCTGACGATGACCGAGGCGCTCGCCAAATCCAGTAACGTCGCGGCCATCAAGCTGGGCCTGCGTGTCGGCGACGACTCGATGTACGACTACATGACGCGCTTCGGCTTCGGCCGTAAGACGGGGGTCGAGTTGGCGGGCGAGACTGATGGGCTGCTGCGGAAGGTGAGTCGGTGGCAGCCCTCCTCGATGGGCTCTCTAGCCATCGGGCAGGAGATAGGCGTGACGCCTTTGCAGATGGCCGCCGCCTTCGCGACGCTCGCCAACGACGGCCTGCGCATCAGCCCACACCTCGTGCGCGAGGTGCGCGCGGCGGACGGCTCGGTCGTCTACAGCGCGACGCCCGAAGAGCGGCGCGTCGTTAGCGCTCAAACGGCGCAGGCACTGCGCACCATGCTCGAACAGGTGACACTGAAGGGCACGGCGAAACTGGCACAGCTCGACGGCTACACGGCTGCCGGCAAGACCGGCACCGCGCAGAAGATTGACCCGAAGACGCGCGCTTATTCAAAGACGAAGCACATCGCCTCGTTCGTCGGCTTCGCTCCCGTGGAGAACCCCTCGGTCGTCATCATCGTGGTGATTGACGAGCCCGCCGGGGCTTACCACGGCGGCGACGTGGCCGCGCCGGTCTTCCGCGAGATTGCCGAACAGATTTTGCCCGACTTAAACGTCGCGCCGGACACAGAGCTTAAATCCGTGCCCGACCTGATCGCCCGCGCGTCCAAAGCTGCCGGGGCTT
>DATFCB010000624.1:0-4763 GCA_035253525.1 Pyrinomonadaceae bacterium
CTCTCCGACGATGAGGCTCAGGTCGCGCTCGTACTCGCGCTTGACGTTCTCGTCCTCGCGCATCACCTGCGCGATGGACTTGATGGCCGAGAGCGGGTTCTTGACTTCGTGCGCGACGGTCGCGGCCATCTGCCCGAGCGCGGCGAGGCGCTCTCCCTGCGCCACCTGCCGCTCCAGGCGCACGTTCTCCTCGACAAGGCGGCTGTCTTCGACGGCAATCGCCACCTGGCCCGCGAGCACTTGCAGGACGGCGCGCGTGTCCGGGGTGAGTGCGTCGCCCGCCGCGTCAACCAGCATCAGGCCGACCGTCTGCTCCTCGCGCCTGAGCGCGAAGGCCAACTCGTAATCGCGCTCACGCAGGACGCGCTCGCCCTCAAGCGGGTTCCAGTCCTGCCGCTTGAGTCCATTCAAAACGCGGTCTATCCACTCCGCGGCCTCCGGCAACGCAACGCCATTCGCCACCCCGCCGTTCCCATTTAACGCGACTTCGGCGTTCCGCCCTTCGTCCACGTAACGAACGACCAGTCGAACTCTTCTGAGGCCCAACGACTGCGCGGTTCGTTCCTCCACGAAGCGCAGCAGCTCGGGCAGCTTTCTATATTGCCCCGCGTGCGAGCCGATGCGCGCGACCGTCTCGCGGTAGAGCGCTGCCTCGCGCTCGAAGAGTTGATGAAAGCGGCGCTCAAGCCAGCCGCGCAAAGGGGCTGCGGCCAGGGCGAGCGCGAGGATGAGCAGCGCCTCGACCGCGCCCGCGCGCAGATTGAAGCGCGCTGTCAGCCATTCGCCGAACGTGCGTATGCCGAACAGGTAGACGGCCAGCACGACGACGGCGAACGTGGCGACAATCAGGCTCTCCTTGATAATCAGCTCAAGGTAGCGATAGCGGTAGATGTAGTAAGCGATGAGCGCCGACGGCAGGAGCGAGCCAAGGTTGGCGAGCGTCTTGAGGTAAAGCCCGAGCCGCGTGCCTTCGCCGACTCCAAAGCCGTAGACGGCCAGGATGAGTAGGCCGATGGCGACGAGCGACGCGGCCAACGTCTGCAACGAGCGCCGCTCCCCGCGAGTTTGCGACAAACGCGCTATCAGCAGGTCTGTCACCGCGACCAGCACCAGCACGTAGGCGGCCCAGATGCCGAAGGCCAGCGAGTAAGTAACGTCGGTCGTGAAGGGCACATAGGCGTGCTCGAACCTGTCGAGCATGGGTTCGTACGGGCCGGACCAGATGTGCGGAACGGCCCAGAAGAGGAAGAGCGCCGGAGCGTATGAGAGATAGACGCGCGCCTTCTCCGTTAATGTCAGCGTGCGCCCGCGCGCGGCGGCCCAGAGGTGCAGATGTACGTGAAGCAGGAACGAATAAGAGAGCGTGATGCTGATGACCGCGAGCGTGTCCGAGAAGCGCAGGAGCAGCGCCCAGCGCTCACGTTCGAGCCCGAGCAGTCCGTGCAGCGCGACGATGAGATTGCCCGCGTGCCACACGCCCATCCCGACGGCCAGCACGAGCAGCACGCGCTCGACCTTCCCCAGCCCACGCCGCCGCCTCAACAGCAGCGCCGCCATCCACAGGTGCAGCGCCGCCCCCGTGCTGTAGCCTATGAACTGTAAGACTTCTAAGGGAGACATGGGAAAGGGATGAGGAATGAGGGATGAGGGATGAAAAGGTTTTGAGTGAACTGCTCATCGAACCATTGACTCAACGAGCTTTCACTTCATCCCTCATCCCTCATCCCTCATCCCTTAATTTGCTGCGCTCGACGGCTGGCCGGGCGTGAGAGTGATCTCGGTCCGGCGGTTGCGAGTGCGGTTGTTGGGTCTGGTGTTGGGGGCCAGGGGGTTCGCCGCTCCCATGCCGCTCGCTTGTATGCGCGTGCCGTCAACGCCCGCGCTGATGAAGCGTTCGGCGAGGACGCGCGCGCGGTCTTCCGTGAGCTGCTGTAGGTCCGCCTCGTTGCCGCGGTTGTCCGTGTAGGCTTCGATCACTATCTGGTAATCGGGGTTGTTGGCTAAGAGCGCGGCGAGCGGTTCGAGTTTCGCGGAGGCTGTGGCCGAGAGGTCTGTCGCGCGCGCGTTCGTCCACAGAGTTTCGGGAAGCGTGAGGACGAGGCCGCGCGAGGTCTCGCGCACGGTGCCGTAGCGCGCGAGCGTCTGTTTGAGATTCACGGCGTTGGCGCGCTGCTGCTCCGCGCGCTGCTCATTGTTGCGTCGCGCCTCTTCGGCGGCGCGCTCGCCCTCTATGCGCGCGAGCTTGACCTTCGCGTCTTCGCCTTCCGCGCGCACGGTCTGCAACTCATCGCGCAGCCGCGCCACTTCCGTACGGAGGTCGCGCAACTGCTGTGTCGCGTTGGCCGCGTCGCGGTCGGCGAGTTCGCGCGCGCGCTGTTCGCGTTCGAGCGCCGTGCGAAGCTCCGCAATCTGCTGCGTGGCGGTGGCCGCGTTCTCCTCCGCGTTGCGGACGGCCTCGTCGCGGCGCGCGATCTCGTCGCGTCGCTGGCGCGCGCCCTTGCGCGCTTCGGCAGCCTCCTCCGCACGCACGCCCAGACTCGTGGCCCGCCGCGCCGCCGCGTCAATCTCCGCCTCGGGCTGCTTCAAACGCCACGCGTTCTCGGCCAGCTCAAGCTGCGCCTCCGCTTCCTGCAACTCCTCGCGCGCATCGCGCGTCGCCCCGGCATAGCGCGCCAGGTTGATCGCCTGCCGCGCGCCCAGAAGTGACACAGGCGTCTTGCGGTAATCCGCGTCCGCGATGTCCGGCACGCGCGCGTCGTTAAAATAGTCGCTCGTATTGCCCAGGTACTGCACGTTGACGGTCGAGACATCCGCGTCGCCCAGTCTCTGCGGCGGAAGATTTTCGAGGACGACCATGCGGCTCGGGCCGCGTACCAAAAAGTGTGGCTCGGCCGTGAGGATGAGCGCGAAGGTCTGCAAGGGGGTCGTCACGTCCAGCTTGGAGTTGACCAGGAAGCTCCCGCCGCGCTTGATCTCGCCCAGGTTGTCCACGCGTCCCTCGGGCGAGACGGCCCAGAGCACGTAGGTCGTGTAGACGCCGCCCAGTTCGTTGGCGCGCGGCAAATCCTCGACGCTCAACTCGACGCGCGTCCCGCGACGGCCCGCCCTACGGACCTTGGCCTCGCCCTTCAGACGAGGCAGGAGCGTCGTCCCGCGAAACTTGACTGTGACGGATTGATCCAGGGGGTAAGTGATCGCGACCGACTGTCGCGGCAAATCGCCCTGGGCCAGAATTGACGGGGCTGCGATTAAAAGTGCGACGAACAGGAGAGAGAGAAGACGTAAAGGAGAGGCGTGGTGCTTCATAAAGCTGTTGCTCCTTCGTTTGTATTAGACGCGCAAACCAGGGCGTCCGGGCGCGCCGGGAATCGAACCTACGAACCATTGATGCTCCCAGCCCGCTCATTGTTGCCGATGCAGCGGCAGAGAATCAAGTAAGAGGACTTCGTGACAACGCTCAAAAAGATGAGGGCCGCTGGAAACAACAAGCGGCCCTCAGTGTTCTATAACCGAATTTTACCTAGACCGCGCGCCGCCCGGCGACCAGTTGGACGACGATGATGGCGATGGCGCAGAGGAGCAGGATGTGTATGAACCCGGACTTGTGCAGGAGCATCCCGACTGCCCACCCTAGTACCAACAGCATAGAGATTATCCAGAGCGCCATCCCTCAAGCCTCCTCGCAGGAAAATTATTCTTTCGCGGCCTTGACGGAATCTTTCGGCAGGCCGACGGCGCGCAGGCCCGTGCGCGCCGTGTCTGTGCCGACGACGTAGGCGGTCGAGCCCGCGCCGAAAGTCCCTGTCACGAGAGCGCGCGGCACGGCCGTCGAGCCATCCGGGGCGCTCCCCTTCGCTTCCTCTTCGGCCTTCCAGATGAGCGAGCCGTCGCGGCCCGAAAACCCGCGCGCGAAATCCTGCCCGCCCGCCACCAGCACGTCCAGCACGCCGTCGCTGTTCAAGTCCGCGAAGGCCGCCGCAGAGGCGTCGGTCGCGCCCGGCGTGTACCACTTGATCTTGCCGTCGGTCGTGCCGACCGCGACGAGCCGCCCGCGCCGCGTCAGCATCAGGACTTCCTGCGCGCCGTCGCCGTCCAGGTCCGCCGCCGAAAGTGTGCCTGAGGGCGCGTCCGACTCCGTCGCGATACGGCCCAGAGGTTTCAGGTCTTCAGCGCCGAGGGAGATAAGGCCGTTCTCGGTCCCGATCAGGACGAGCGCGGCGCGCGGGCTGGTGACGAAGAGCGCAGGCGTGGTGATGTTCGTGTCCATCTTGACGAAGCGCACGCGCTGGCCCGCGTGGTCGCGCACGTCCAGCGTCCCGCCCGCGAGCGCCAGGGCGACGACGCTCCCGTTGCCCTCCCGGAAGACCGTCGGCGCGGTGATGACAGCGCCGTCCAATTTCGTCTCCGAAATAATCTTCCCGGTCGCCGGATCAATCACGGTCAGCGATGAATTGTCGCCCGCGACGAGCAAAGTCCTGGCCCCACCTCCCGCAGGGGTCGCGGTCGCGCCGCCGATGGCGCGGTTCGCGAGCGGCGCGCGCCACAACTCGCGCCCCGTTGAGCCTTCAATCGCACGCACGCCGCCGTCGTAGCCGACGATGACGTTGGTCAATTGGTCGCGCCCCTCTATGAGCACAGGCGTGAAGACCGGCGCGCCGCCGCTGCCCGTGGGCTCGCCGCGCTTCGCGTTCGGACGGTAGCGCGCCGTCCACAGCGCGACGCCGTTGGTCCCGTCCAGCGCATAGACCATGCCGTCCGCGTTG
>DATFCB010000625.1:0-5206 GCA_035253525.1 Pyrinomonadaceae bacterium
GCCTTCGCCATCCGCTTCAGCATCGCCATGACGCTCCTGGCCGGCCTCGCCATCAGCCTCCCGGACCAGTCCCTTGAGGCGCTGCGGGTGATGGCGTCCGATGAGGACTGGCAATTCTGGCCGCGCATCATGTTCACAATCTCGGCGCTGCTCCTCTCGCTGCTCTCCTGGTACTGCGCGCGCGTCCTGCTCTACCTGATTGACCCGCTCCCGGACGCGAAGGGCTGCGCCGAGACCGCGAAAAAGTTTTGGGTTCGTCAACTGCCGCGCGTCGTCGGCGCGCTGCCGCTACTCTTCATCGCGCTGGCGCTGTGGAGGGCGGCCGATTCGCAGACGCCCGAGGGCCAGGCGCGCGGCGTCTACCTCAAAGGGGCGGCCGTCCTGAGCCTGCTGCTGGCGTTCCTCCTCTACGTCTTCTTTCACTTCCGCCGCTGGCTGACGGCCAGGCTGAAAGGGCAGAAAGTCGTTACGGACCCCGAACAGGGCAACATCCTGCCGGCCGTGTCTGAGCTGGCGCGCTCGGGCCGCATCGTACTCTTCGTGACCCTCCTCATCTGGGCCTCCCTGATCGTCTTCTTCACTTTCGATGGTGGCAGGAGCACGATGATAGTGGTGGCACTCACCTTCGGCCCGCTGGCCGTCGTCCTGGCGTTCGCGGCCCTCTGGATTCCGTTCGGGAGCTGGCTGGTGTACCGCTCTCACACCACGCGCCTCCCACTGTTTCTCATCCTCCTCATCTGCGCCCTCGTCTTCAGCGCCTTCGACTGGAACGACAATCACGTCATACGTCACGTTGAGGTGGCGGGGCAGGCCAAGCCGACGGATGTTAGCGCGGGCTTCGCAGGGTGGCTGAAGAATCGCTGCGACCTGGAGGACTACAAGGCCAAAGGCCAGGCTTACCCCGTTTTCATCGTCTCGGCTGAGGGCGGGGGCCTGCGCGCGGGCTACTTCGCCTCGCTCGTACTCTCGAAGTTACAGGACGCGGACCCAGCCTTAGCGCACCACGTCTTCGCCATCAGCGGGGTGTCGGGCGGGAGCCTCGGCGGCGCGGTCTTCGCCGCGATGGCGCAGAAGTACGTCAAGCACGACGCGGCGACGAAGCCCTGCAAATTTAAGACTGTGGACGACAGTGGAAACCCGGTCAACATGAAGGCCCTGAATGACGAGGTTCTGGGCCACGACGTGCTCTCCCCCATCCTGGCTTCGCTCCTTTACCCGGACCTCTTGCAGCGCTTCCTGCCTTTCCCCGTCGAGCGCTTCGACCGCGGGCGCGCGGCCGAAGACGCCCTCCGCTATTACTGGCAGAAGGCCACGGGCGACAAGCAGTTCGACAATGACTACTGGCTCTCAAAACTCTACGAATCAGGTTTCGAGAAGGGGTCAACTCCCGCCCTCTTCCTCAACACGACGCGGGTCGAGACGGGCGAGCAGTTGGTCGTCAGCAACCTCAACCCCGAAGGGCCGGACCGGCAAAGAAACAATCGCCTGAACGGGCTGAACAGTCTGGCCGACCTGGATTCAACGCTCTCTGTGCCGCTCGTCAGCGCGGCTTACATGAGCGCGCGCTTTCCAATCGTCGCGCCGGCCGGCTACCTGAAGCCGAGGGGCACGAAGGTACGGTTCGTGGACGGCGGCTACTTCGAGAATTCCGGCACGGCCACCGTGCTGGATTTACTCTCGGCCCTGAAGCTCAACGAAGCCGTCAACGAGGCGGGGGCTGACATTCAGATTATCGTCATACGCATCGGCAGCAATCCGCCCGAACTGGATGCTCAACCATGCGCGAACGAATTGGCGGCACCGGAACAAGACGACCGTTGCGGTCAGGCCGAGCTGCAATACCGCTGGCACGGCCTGGGCGAGATTATGTCGCCCATCTTCGCCGTCGTAAATGCGGGGACCGCGCGCGGCAACCTGTCCGTACTGGAACTACGCACGGCGCGCGACCAACTCAGCGAGCAGGCACAGCAAGGGACGAGGCAAGCGACGGCAGCGCCGGAGATGGCGACGGCGCAGCGAATCGAGGCACCTGCTCCCGGCTCACAATCCAAACTGCGTTCGGTCAAAGAGGCTCACTTTAACGTCGTTCAGACGAAAGACATCAAACTTCCGCTCGGCTACCTGCTCTCAAGAGAGGCACGCGAAGAGATGGACAGGCAGATTGGAGTCGGCGAGAACGGAGCCTCGTTCGGTAGTGTGCTCGGAGCGCTGAAGCTGGGCCAGTAATCAGCGGCTGAAGGCGAGCCGCCCTTCGACGTAAACGGCGTGCGCGTGCTCGACGCCGAAGAAGTAGCCTATCTCGCGGTAGTCCGCACAGTCGTGTATGCAGAAGTCTGCGAGCTTGCCCGCTTCGAGCGAGCCAAGCTCGTCGCCTCGGTTGAGACTGTGGGCGGCGTTGACGGTCGCGGCCGTGAGGCATTCGGCCGGCGTCATCTTCATATGCGTGGAGGCTATCGAGAGCACCATTGGCATGGACGGCGTAGGGCTCGACCCAGGGTTGAAGTCGGTCGCTAAAACCACTGCCAGCCCCGCGTCAATCATCTCGCGCGCCGCAGGGTAACGCCTGGAGCCGAGCGCGTAGACAGAGCCGGGCAGAAGCACGGGCTGGACGTTCGCCGCTTTGAGAGCATTGATGCCGCCTGCGTCTGTGTGTTCCAAATGGTCCGCGGTTTTGGCACACAACTCAGCGGCGAGGCGCGCGCCGCCCGAAAGCGACAGTTGATCCGCGTGCAGGCGCAGGCCGAGGCCACGCCCGCGCGCCGCCTTGAGGATGTGGCGCGACTCTTCGACGGTGAAGACGCGCTCCTCGCAGAACACGTCGCAGAATTCCGCGAGCCCTTCGGCCGCCACGCGCGGCAGCATCTCTTCCACGACCAGCCTGACGTAATCCTCGCGCCGCCCGCCGTACTCTTCCGGGATGTCATGTGCGCCCAGAAAGGTCGGGACGTAGCGCAGCGGCGTCTCGTCGTCGAGCGCACGGACGGCCCGCAGGATTTTCAACTCGTCTTCGAGCGTCAGCCCGTAGCCGGATTTCGCTTCGACGGTCGTCGTGCCCGTGCGCAGAAACCAGCGGCCGTAGCGGCTGCCTGCCGACACCAACTCTTCGAGCGTGGCGGCGCGCGTGCGCCTGACGGTCGAGCGTATGCCGCCGCCGCGCGCCGCTATCTCCTGGTAGGTCGCGCCCCGGGCCCGCTCTTCGTACTCGTCTGCGCGCGTGCCCGCAAACACAGGGTGCGCGTGAGCGTCAACGAAGCCAGGCAGGCAGATGCGCCCCCCCGCGTCAACTATTTCCGCGTCCGCTTCGACGTGCGGCTCTATCTCGCGCTGTGTGCCAATTCTTTCGACGCGGCCGTCTCGCACGAGCATCGCGCCGTCCTCGATGATGAAAAGCTCGCTCATCATCGCTCCCGTGCGCGGGCCTCTCGACGGGGCGGCGAGCGTGACGAGTTGCGAGCAGTTGATGACGGCGAGTTGGCCGGACATATTTGCGGTCTGTTAGGAGGCCGAGGAGGTGTGGTCGTGTATGATGCGCCAGTTTTTCCCGGTGCGCCGGAAGATGAGCGTGAAGCGGCCGTGCGGCACATCTTTGGCGCGCGTCAATAGCCAGCGCCCGTGCACGACTCCCACATCCTTGCCCATGACTTTAATCTCAAGGTCTGAGAACTCAAGAGTCCCCATCTTCTCGCGCGTGTCGTAGCCCTTCTTATAACGGTCGAAGGTGGCCTGCCAGCCGCGCGTCACATTGTCGCCGGAGACGAAGACTATGTCGTCGGAGCGCGCGTAGCCGTCCATATAGCCTTCTATGTCGCCGCGATTCCACGCCGCCGCCTGCGCGTCCAACACGGCGCGGATTGCCGCCAGCGCCTTCGCGTCACGCTTATCCTGCGCGCCTGCCGCCGTGCACAGCATCAGAACGAGCGCGACCGCCATCAGATGAGTTCGCTTCATAAGTTCACTTCACTGCTGCGATGTAGAGAAGAACGACGAGGAATATACTTTCAGCCGCCCGCGGTTTCAACACCGAAGCTCAACTTCTTTGCGTCTTTGCGCCTTTGCGTGAGATGTTTTGGTTTTCTCTCGCTGGAGGCGCAAAGTCGCAAAGGGGTTGAGTTAGAAGTAACGATAGTGGCCCGTGATGGGCCAGGCGAAGAGGACGTTTTCGACGCGCGCGCCGCGCCCTATGTTATGCACTATCAGGTAACGCCCGGCCTCATCGGACCAGACGTTTGTCACCATGCCGATGTGATCCACGCCGCCGCCGAGGTCCCACGTCACCAGATCGCCGGGCAGGTAGCGGGCCGCGTCCTGACTGACGGGCAGCGATTTCCCTTTGCGCTCGAAGTATGTCCGCAGGTTAGGGACGCGGCGGTGGTCTATGTTCGAGTCGGGCCGCCTCATGCCCCAACGCGTCGGGTAAGCGTTGAAGGCGCGCGCCATGTCCTCGTGAATTTCTTTTTGCAGGTCAACGCCGCCCTTGCGAAAAGCGCGGACGATGACATCCGTGCAGACGCCACGCTCCGACGGCACGTCGCCGCCCGGATAATCAATCCTGACGTAAGTCGGGTCGTAGTAGAAAGTATAGTTTGGCTGCTCTAACCCGGCCTCTATGACTTGCTTCAAAGCTGGCGAGGCGTGCGCGGGCAGGGGCCGCAAGCGTGTGGCCGGAGCGCGCTCGGGACTTCGCTCGGGGCTACGCTCGGCCACTGTCCTGTCCGTGCTTTGACGACAGGCCGGGAGAAGACAGAGCGAGAGCGCCAGGCCCAGAAATACTTTTTTTCCGGCTCGCGTCAACATCGCTTCCCTCGCCGGCCGGACGTTTTCTAGCCGGCGCGTTTGCCTAGCCATGCGCGCACGTCCTCGCGCATGCGCTCCGTAATCTCGTGGCCCGCGTCGTAAGGTTTGACTTCTACGTCGGTCGCGCGCTTGCCGAGTTGCGCCGCGTAATCGCGCACGCGCGACGGGGGATAAAGCTCGTCGTGTTCGCCCGTGAGATGAAGCACGGATGCGTCAGTTCTCCTGTAAAGCGCGCTCTCGTCCCAGTCGCCGGGCAGGCCGCCGCAGATGCCTATCACCCCGCGCAAAGTTTCGGCGTGCGTGAAGGCGAAGCGGTAGTTGAGCGCGCACGACTGCGAGAAGCCCAGAAGAAAGACCCGATTTCCATCAGCAATGCTTTCATCAACGAGCGACGTGATGAGGTCCTGGAGCG
>DATFCB010000626.1:0-7294 GCA_035253525.1 Pyrinomonadaceae bacterium
AGCTCGCGGTTGAGTTGGCGCGCGCTCTCCAAATCTGTGCCAAAAGGTTTTTCGACGATGACGCGCACCCAGTTCCGGCCGTGGGGCTTGGCGAGATTGTGTTCGCCGAGTTGCTTGACGGCTTCAGCGTAAAACTTCGGCGCGACAGAGAGGTAGAAGAGACGGTTCCCCTGCGTCCCACGCTCACGCTCCACCTGTGCCAAAACTTCGGCGAGCTTGTCGTAGTCGGCGGGGTTGTTGATGTCCGCCGTCAGGTAGTGTATCCCCTGCGCGAAAGAGTTCCAGACCTCTTCGTCAACCTGCTTGGCCTCGGAGAACTCCTGCACGGCCTCTTTCATGCGCGCGCGAAATTCTTCCGTGCTCATCTCCGTGCGGGCGAGGCCGACGATGGCGAACTCCGCCGGCAGCAGCCGTTCCTGCACGAGGCGATAGAGCGCCGGGAGCAGCTTGCGCTTTGCCAGGTCGCCGCTCGCGCCGAAGATGACGACGGTGCAAGGGTCCACGGTGCGCTCAAGGCGTATGCCGGCGCGCAGAGGGTTTTCCAAGGTGGCGGCTTCCTGCATGGCTATCGAGTCGGCGGCTTAATCTGCACTGTCGGGGGTTTGATTCGCGGCCCGGATTTGCTCGGCGCGGGCTCGCGTCCGCGTCCGGGCGCATCCTGCGGGTCCGCAGCGGGCGGCGGCGGCGGCGCTGCGACGTTCGGAAACTCTTGATTGGGAGTTGACACACCAGTCTTCGGCATGGCCTCTGGCTGGGGCTCCGGCTCAACAGCAGTTTGTGTCGCCGGCGGCGGCGGCGGCGGCGATTCAGGCGCGGCCTTGATGGCGTACGAGCGAGCTTTCCGCACGCGCCGCGCGCGCCGCTTCTTCCTGCGCCGCTGAGTCTGGGCCACTCCGTCGGCCTTAAAAGCCGGACTGCTGTTACTGCCCGCCGCCCCGGCCACGACTACTCCATCAAGGCCCATGACGCATAACAGCGCGAGAACGATTAAGAGCTTAGTTTTCATCATCGAATACAAAATCCAGGAGTCAGAAGCAAAACGGAGACGGCCCGTGGCCTTTCATTCAAACGCTGCCTCCTACCTCCTGCCTTTCATTGTGTTCCCCTGGCGTCTGCGCGTGGAACGACTTCGCCAATCAATTCTTGCAACCGCTTGAGGCCGGCCGGGACATCGCTGCCGAGGTCAACGCGTATCGCGCGACGATTGCGCGTGGCGAGCGAGCGGAAGTCGCCGCGCGCCTGCGCCTGTTTCAAGGTGCTGAAGGTGTACGTGTGGCCCGGAATCGGCAGGTCCGTTTTGTCCGGCGCGGTGAGCTGTAGAAAGACGCCCGTGTCCGGCCCGCCCTTGTGAAGCTGGCCCGTCGAGTGCAGAAAGCGCGGGCCGTAGCCGGTCGTCGTCGCGCACCGCGTCGCGTCTCGCAGCGACGTGCGTATCGGCTGAATCGTCGCCTCGTGGGCGGCCGTCTCTTCGATGTAACTCAAGAGGGCCACGTAGTCGCCCGCCTTGACCTGCGAGAGATGCGCGCGCAACGCGTCCGCGACCGAAGACGGAGGCAAATGCTCGTGCCTGGAATCATCGGCATAGACGGTCAGCACGCCGTCAGAGATCAGCGGCGCTTGCTCGACGAGCTTGCCCTCGCGCTCGAATTGTTCCAGCAGCTCGCGCGTCGCGTCCTTCGACTCCTGCACGTTCGGCTGGTCGAACGGGTTGATGCCGAGCCGCCAGCCCGCGAAGGCCGTCGCAATCTCCCACAGGAAAAATTCTTCGCCCAGGTCGTAGAGGTCCGTCAGCGTGCGGTAGACGACGGGGTGGCCCGCCGCTTCGAGTGCCTTCAACTTAACTTCCGTGTCGCCGTCGAGTTTGCCCACGGCGATGGAGACGAACAATCGGTCGTCGCCGTAAACGGAAGGTGCGGCCAGCGGCTCGCCCGCGATTGGCACAATCCCGACGCCCTCTTTGCCAGTGCTCTCGGCGATGAGTTGCTCTATCCAGAGGCCGAGCGCGCCGACACGCGGGTCCGCGACGATGGTCAGCTTGTCGCGCCCGGCTTTGGCACACTCGCCGAGGATTGCGCCGAGGCGCGCGCCGGGGTTGTCGCCCGCCGGGACGACCTGCGCGCACGAGTGCATGATGCGCTCGGCACGATCAAGCAGCTTCTTGATGTCCAGGCCCATGAGCGCCGCGGGGACGATGCCGAAGTAAGAGAGCGCGCTGTAGCGTCCGCCTATGTCCGCCGGGTTGAGGAAGACGCGCTTGAAGTGGTCGCGCGTAGCCATCTGCTCCATCAAGGTTCCGGGGTCCGTGATGGCGACGAAGTTCTCGCCGGGGTTCTCCTTCACACGGCCCACGCGGTCGTACCAGTATTTATAAAAAGCTAAGGGCTCGGTCGTCGTCCCCGATTTAGAGGCAATGATGAAGAGGCATTGTTCGAGGTCAATCCGCGCTTCGAAGTCCGCGAGCACGTCCGGGTCCGTCGAGTCCAGGACGAGCAGCTCTGGATAATTCTCCTGGTGGCCGAACGTCTGGCGGAAGACTTCGGGACAGAGCGAAGAGCCGCCCATGCCGCAGAGCATGACGTGCTTGAAGTGGCGCGCGCCGCGTATGCGGTCGGCAAACGCGATGAGGTCGTCCTCCACTCCGATCATCACGTCGGGCACGGTGAGCCAGCCGAGCGAGTTCTTGATGATCTTCTGGTGTGCTTCGTCCTCTTTCCAGAGCGCCGCGTCCTTGCGCCAGATGCGGCGCATCACGTCGCCCTTCTCGGCCTCCTTGATGGCCGCGCTCACCGCGTCGCCATACTTGCCGAGCGAGGCCACGAGCCGCGCGTGTATGCCGGAGATGAGCGCGTCGCGCTTGGCTTCGATAGATTCAACGAGCGTGTCGAACGAGCCGACGAACGCGGTCAAGCCTTCGCGCTGCAATTTCTCCGTGACTTCCTTGAGGTCAATCCCGATCTCCGCGAGACGCTTCAGCGCGTCGCGCGACTCGTCCAGATTTGCTTCGAGCGTGAGGGCGGTCGTGCCGTGGTCGCGGAACGCCGTGTAGGTCTGCGGCGGGACGGTGTTGACGGTTTCGGGGCCGATGAGGTTGTCAACGTAATACGTGTCCGGGTACTTAGGGTTCTTCGTCCCCGTCGAGGCCCACAGGCAGCGCTGCACCTGCGCGCCCTTCGCTTTCAACTTGCTGAAGCGCTCGCTGTAGAAGATTTCTTTAAACTTCTGGTAGGCGAGTTTCGCGTTGGCAATCGCCGCCTTGCCGGTCAGAGCTTCGAGAGCCGCCCTCTCATCATCGGTCCCGGCGTGGCGTGCGCGGTATTCGAGGTCCGAGTCAATGGCCGTGTCCACGCGCGAGACGAAGAAGCTCGCGACCGAAGCGATGTGGTCAATTGATTTGCCTTCGCGGTCGCGCCTTTCCAGACCCTTGATGAAAGCCTCCGCCACCTGCTCGTAATTTTCGAGCGAGAAGATCATCGTGACGTTGATGTTGATGCCGCGATAAATGGACTCCTCGATAGCGGGCAAGCCTTCCTGCGCGGCGGGGATTTTGATCATCACGTTTTTGCGGCCCAGGCGGTGAAAGAGGCGGTCTGCCTCCTCAATCGTGCCCCGAGTGTCGTAGGCCAGGCGCGGGTTGACTTCGAGGCTGATGTAGCCGTCAACGCCGTCCGTCTTGTCGTAAACGGGAAGGAGTATGTCAGCGCCGCGCCCTATGTCGTCCAAAACCAGCGCCTCGTAAATCTCGTTGACGCCCGCGCCCTGCTGGACGAGTGAGCGCATCTGCTCGTCGTAGTCGGTCGAGCCCGTGATGGCCTTTTCGAAGATGGTCGGGTTCGAGGTGACGCCGCGCAGGTCGTCCTCCTCTATCTTCCTGGCGAGATCGCCCGCGTCCAGCATCGCGCGCCGTATATTGTCATACCAGATTGATTGGCCGAGGCTCATTACTTCGACAAGACGATTGCTCATGACTAACGCTCCTGGAATAAAACGGCCTACGCTGTTCTCTACGACTTTGCGTCTTTGCGTGAGGAATAATCTCTCGCAAAGGCGCAAAGACGCAAAGAACGACTTGGGAAATATGCGCAAGACCGGGATTCGTGCAGGAGTATAGTATCACATTCAGCGCCCCGTTTGCCCCGCGTTCTTGGGCAGCCTTTCGACGAGGTGGTCGAAGGCGAGCCAGATGCTCCAACTGTGATGATAGAAGGCTATGGGGAAGAGAAGCGCGGCCGCGAAGAGGAGCGTGAGAATCAATTGGTAACCAACCCCCGCGACGAGGCAGGCGACGTAGAGCGCCAGGATGAAGCCCTCTGTCGTGACCACGTTGACGAGAATCGCGCCGACGAAAAAGCCCGCCTCGCGCATGAAGAGCGCGTCGCAGGACGGGCAGTGATGCTTGACCTTGAACGGCCTTTCGACGATTGACGAGACGCCGCAGACGGGGCAGCGCAGGCGCAGCGAGCGCAGCAGCGTGCCGATTATCGGAGGACGACTTTTCTTCAAGAGGCTTACCGGGCGACACGTAGTCGCAACACGGATGTTACCGCGTCGCGTCCCGGCGGACAAAGGGCGGCCGCACTTCCTCCGCGGCGAGCGACTTGTAAAGGCGCGGCCTGCGGTAGGCGTCGCCCCAGGATTCGCGCGCGCGGTAAGACCGTATGCTCTCCATGTCGAACGAGGCCACGTAAACCTCCTCAGCCTCGCCCGCCTCTACGATGAGCGTGTCGCGCGCCTCGCCGTCCGGCACAGGGTAAGCGACGGCGTCGAAGGCCACGGAATGACCGTTGTTCTGCGGGCTCGCGTAGTTCGTCATGGCGACGCCCGTCATGTTCTCGAAGGCGCGCGCTTTAAACTGGCCCATCCGGTGCTCGTCCAACGTGCAGGCGTTCGGCGTCAAAATCAGTTCGGCCCCTTCGAGCATCAGAAGGCGCGCGCTCTCCGGGAACTCGCGGTCGTAGCAGATCATGAAACCGACTTTCACTGATCCCCGCTCCGTATCCAACTCGCAGACGGGGAAATTGTCGCCGGGCGTGAGCGCGGCCTCCACGTCGAACTCGCAGGTGTGGACTTTCGCGTAAGTCAGCACGATTCGGCCGTGGCGGTCAATCAGGGAGACGGAGTTGCGCGGCGCGCCTTCCCATTTCTCAAGATAGGTGAGAGCAATCGCCATGCTCAACTCGCGGGCCAGGTCGCGGAAGTGAGTGATGAACGGATCGTCGCGGCCGATGGCACGCGCCTGCCAGCGCTCGCGCTCGCCCTCGCGCTCCGGGTCGAAGAACGTCATGCCTACGCTCCACATCTCCGGGAAGAGCGCGATGTCTGCCCCGAGCGCACGCGCGCGGCGACAGAAACTCTCGCCCTTCGCCCGACTGGCTTCAAGGTCGCTGCCGCAACCCGTCATCTGCAACAACGCTACTTTGAGCGGCCCCATAAGCATCTCGCCGAAGGGATGAGGGATGAAGGAAAGAGAGAGAGCTTTTATTTCATCCCTCCGCCCTCATCCCTTTTTAGCCCGCTCGCTGTAGACGGGCTCGAACGTGCGCGTGGGCTGCTCCGTCACGCTCGGCACGGGCTCGGGCAGCGCAGGAACCTCGCGCGCCGCGTCCAACTCTTTCGTCGCGCGCCCCTCCGTGTGCTCGTCCGGCGGCCCGACTTTTTTCGCGCTACGCCTGCGGCTCAGCAGCATGTAGATAAAGACGCTTTCGACCGCGATCATCAGCGCAAAGCTCAGCAGCCCGAACAGGAGGATTAAACTCTGGCTGAGGTCTACCAACTGTTTCAGCATCGCCATCAGGCCGATGGTCGTCCCCATGCCGACGACGAAGACGCCGACGATAGCCCAGATGAGCGACTCTGAGAGCGTCGTAGACTCTCTGGGGGCCGCGTCATCTTTCGCCCCGCCCAGTTTCGTCCCGCAATGATTACAGTAGCTGCGCCCCGGCGCTACAGCCCCGCCGCAAGATGAACAATACATAAGCGTTTCACCTCCACAACGCCATTACGACGCTGCGTGTTGCCAGGTTCATGCGCAGTTTTCCTGGCGAAGACAGTGCGCAAAAAGCCTGGTTAAATCCGCGCCGAGCATAATGCATTCGGGATGAAGAAGCCAGATAGAGAGATTTCCTGCCTCCCGGCCGTCGGGCTACGCACTCCGCCCGCACGCTCTCCGGGCCTTCCACCTTTGGCGGTTTTCATTTAATCTCTCTCGACTATGGATAAATTCAGAATCACAGGCGGGCGGCCCCTGCGCGGGCGCGTCAAGGTGAGCGGCGCGAAAAATTCCGCGCTCCCCTGCATGGCCGCCGCGCTCCTGACGGCCGAGACCGTCACGCTTCATAACCTGCCCTACGCGCGCGACATCATCACGCAACGCCGCCTGCTCGAAGACATAGGCGCGACCGTGCTCACACCCGAGTTGCGCACGCACAAGATTACGGCCGACCACGTCGAGTTGTTCGAGGCCCCTTACGATCTGGTCAAGACGATGCGCGCCTCAGTGCTCGCGCTCGGCCCCCTGCTCGCGCGCTTCGGCAAGGCGCGCGTCTCTCTGCCGGGCGGCTGCGCCATCGGCACGCGCCCGATTGACCTGCACCTCGCGGGCTTCCAGCACCTCGGCGCGACCGTCAGCCTCGAAGCGGGCGACGTGGTGGCGCGCGCCCCAGAGCGCGGGCGGCTGCGCGGCTCCGAGGTCCATTTTGAGAAGGTGACGGTGACGGGCACGGAAAACTTGATGATGGCCGCCACCCTCGCCGAAGGCGAGACCGTGCTGCACAACGCCGCGTGCGAGCCAGAGATTTCCGACCTCGCGGAGCTGCTGAACAAGATGGGCGCGCGCGTGCGCGGCGCGGGCACGCCCGTCATACGCATCGTCGGCGTCGAATCCCTGGGCGGCGCGGAGCACACCATCATCCCAGACCGCATAGAGACAGGGACTTTCATCGTCGCCGCCGCCATCACGCGCGGCGAGCTTGAAATCAAGGGCTGTCACCCGGAGCACTCGGCGTCCCTGATTGCGAAGCTCAGAGAGGTCGGCGTAGAGATTGAAGAGGTCAATCAAAGCACGGTTCACGTGCGCTGCTGCCCGAACGGCCTCAGGGCGCGCGACATCGTGACGGAGCCTTATCCGAAATTCGCCACGGACATGCAGGCGCAGTACATGGCCCTGATGACTCAATCGGACGGGCGCGCCGTGATTTCGGAAACCATCTTCGAGAACCGATTCATGCACGCCTCTGAGATGCAGCGCATGGGCGCGCGCATTCAGATAGAGGGCCACAACGCCGTCATAGAAGGCCCC
>DATFCB010000627.1:0-3367 GCA_035253525.1 Pyrinomonadaceae bacterium
GACCTGAGCCCGGAAGTGTTCACGCGGCTGCGCGAGGCGCGCGTCAAGATGGTCAAAGACCTCAGCGTCTCGCCCGCGCTCGCCGCTGACCGCGCCGTCGCCGCGCGGCTCTTCGGCGACTATCCTTACGGCCGTGCCCTCATCGGCTCGCCCGAAACGCTTGCGCGCGTAGAGCGCACGGACCTGATGCTCGCACGCGAGCGCTTCCTTAACCCCAACAACGCGACCCTGGCAATCGTCGGCGGCGTTGACGAGCGCCGCGCGATGCGCGCCCTGAAGCAGCTTTTGGGCAACTGGCGCAAGAGCGACACGCTCATCCCGCCGACTTTCCGCCAGCCCGACGCACCCGACGCACGCACGCTCGTCGTTGACCTGCCGGGCACGGAGACCGTCGAAGTGCGTCTCGCAGCGCGCGGCCTCGCGCGCTCTGACAAGGACGCAGCGGCCGCCACCCTGCTCGCGCTCGCGGCCCGCGACCTGTGGCAAACACAGCAGCCGGAGATAAGCAAGACCGCTCACTTCGTCCGGCACGAAGAGCACCAGCTTCCGGGCATCTTCGTGCTCGGCGCGAGTGTGCCAATCTCCGACGCCCCGACGACGCTCGCCAAAGCGCGCGAGGTGCTGACGACGCTCGCCAAAGGGGGCGTCGCGCCAGAGATGCTTGAGCGCGTCCGCACTGAGGCACTCGCGGAATTGTCCAGGCAGCTTGAGCGCCCCGAAGCCGTGGCGGACATGTGGCTCGACGTGGACACTTTTCGACTCGCGGCGGCAGACGAGCGCTTGAGCCAACTCAAGAGCGTGACGGCCGCGGACCTCGCGCGCACGGCGGCGAAACTCTTCAAGGACTCACCGGTCGTCTCGGTCGCGGCCGGCCCCGCCGCGCGGCTGAAAACGGACCTGGGCGGCGCGGGCAAGGTCGAAGTCCTGGGCGAAGCGGCCCAGCCGCCGACGCCCGCGCCCGCCGCGACTCCGGTCAAGAAGCAATAGCCAATTTGCAAATGTATCGCAAGCCGGCTGCAACCATCCTCCCGGCTCAATGGGTTTACTGTGCCTGACAAGAAGAGCGCAAATGAGAGCGAGCATGCGCGCCGCGTGCGCGAAATGTTCGCGGGCATTGCGAATCGTTACGATCTTTTGAACCACCTGCTGTCGGGCAACACGGACAAGCGCTGGCGGCGGCTTGTTGCGAAGCGGTTGCATGATGTGTTGTCAATCGAGGGGGCGCGGGCCTTGGATGTGGCCTGCGGGACGGGCGACCTTTCACTGGCATTGGCACAGGAAACGGGCGCGCGCGTCGTCGGCACAGATTTTTGCCGGCCCATGCTTGAGATAGCCGCGCGTAAAGCCCGCGCGAATGTTTCGTCGGATATTCCATTCGTAGAGGGCGACGCACTCAAGCTTCCTTTCGCCGAACGATCTTTCGACGCCGTCACCATCGCATTCGGCCTGCGTAATTTGTCGAACGTCGAGGCAGGGCTCAAAGAATTGTGGCGCGTGTTGAGGCCGGGGGGGCGCGTGGCCGTCCTGGAATTTTCGCGGCCGGTCGTGCCGGGCTTCCGCGCTCTCTTCCAGTTCTACTTCGCGCGCGTGCTGCCGCGCATCGGCGGCATGTTGAGCGGCTCGCGCGGCGCTTACGAGTATTTGCCCGATTCCGTCTCGCGGTTCCCGGACCAGAAGCGTCTCGCCGGGATGATGAACGAGGCGGGGTTCGTAAGGGTCGAGTACAAGAATCTGACCGGCGGGATCGCCGCGCTCCACATGGGGACGCGCCCCGCCGAGTGAGCGAGCTTGGTTGCAGCGACTGCAACCATTGCATAGCCTGAAGGGTGCGCACGACTCATTCGTGCACGGTTGTCGGGGCCGCTGTACGAGCCGAGCGACGCGCACTTCTTCAGGCTATTCGCTTTTTGACCGGCGTTCAAATCTTTCGGTCGCCTCCCCGCCTTCCTTTCTGTTATCATCCGTCGCGTAATTTCAAGCCAACATTTTTCAAGGACTAAGTTTCGCACGCGTGTCTTCGCCAAGTAACAACACGCCAGAGCGCACGGCCGCGAAGAAGCGCTCCGTGTGGCCTGCCGTCAGGCGCAAACTCCTGGGCGCGCTGCGCCGGATTGCGATGATGGCGCTCGTCGTCTTCACGGTCGTCTCGATTGTCACGCTGCTGATTGAGGCCGTGCCGGGCGACCCGGCCAGCGCGATGCTCCCGGCGGACGCGTCGCCGGAAATGATCGCCAACTTTAACCACAGGCACGGGCTTGACCGCCCGCCGTTCTTCTTCTCCTTCCCGCGCGGCGGCGACGGAGGGCGTCATTTTCAGTGGCACGGGTGGAACAACCGCTTCGTGGAGTACTGGCGCAACCTCCTGCGCGGTGACATGGGCCTCTCGTTCAGGGGCGACCGGCCCGTGCGCGAACTCATCCTCGAACGCTATCCGGCGACGATTAAGCTGGCGCTCGCGGCCATGTTCATCGCCGTCCTGATAGCAATCCCGCTCGGCGTCCTGGCCGGCAAGAACAAGGGGACCTGGATAGACAGCTTCTCTTCGGTCGCCGCGCTGATCGGCATCAGCGTGCCGGGCTTCGTCATAGGGCCGCTGCTCGTCTACGTCTTCGCTGTCAAGTGGGGCTGGGTCAGCTCCTCCGGCAACCAGTACCCCGAAGACATCATTCTCCCGGCCATCACGCTCGGCGCGGCGCTCTCGGCCATCCTGACGAGGATGGTGCGCTCGTCGGTCATCGAGGAACTGAACGAGGACTACGTGCGCACGGCGCGGGCCAAGGGCTTGAGCGAGCGCAAGGTGGTTTACAAGCACGTCCTGAAGAACGGACTGATTCCGGTGGTGACGATTCTGGGCCTGCAACTCGGCGTGCTCCTGGCGGGCGCGATTATCACGGAAAAGATTTTCGTCTGGCGCGGCATCGGGACGCTCCTTTTAGAAGAGGGCATCGGCAGCCTCGACTACCGCGTCGTCCAGGGCTGCGTGCTCGTCATCAGCATCACTTACATCTTGGTCAACTCGCTGACCGACATGGTCTACCGCCTGCTCGATCCGCGAATCAGAGTTTCGTAAGAAAGTTTCAAGTTTCAAGTTAAAAACGAAGAACCTGAAACCTGAAACTTGAAACTAACGCTCATGAATCGTCTTTCCATCTTCGGGTTCGTCGTCGTCGCGGTGCTGGTGCTGGTGGCGGTCTTCGCGCCGCTGATCTCGCGGCACACTTACTACGAGGGCAACGAGTCGTTTCGCTACCAGCGGCCGTCGGCGGAGCACTGGTTCGGGACCGACGCCACCGGCCGCGACGTTTTCGCGCGCGTCGTCTACGGCGAGCGCATCTCGCTGGAAGTCGGCTTCGCCGTCGTCACCATC
>DATFCB010000628.1:0-6109 GCA_035253525.1 Pyrinomonadaceae bacterium
GCAGTGGTTCTCCGGTTACGGGATGATGCCCCCGGAGCTTGATGTGCAAAGCCCGCTCGCCGACCGTGTCACGCATTTTCTGGTTCACTTTTTTGTCGAGGGCAAGTTTTATTCGATCTTCTCGTTTCTGTTCGGCTTCGGCTTCGCGCTGCAAATCAGACGGACTTATCCTAGGTCTTGTCGGCAACGTCGCCTTTGCGGCGCTGGCTGGAAAGGAAGCGGTTTTTCCGCCGACGCCCGCTGGAATCGCTGGTGTTATCAGCTACGCCTTCGGCGTTCCCGCGCTGGCCTTCTTTTACATTGCCCTCATCGCGAAGTATTTTAGTTATGGTCCGATGGAGTGAATTTGGCGACAACTTACATACGGCCGGCGGTTAAATTTACGACTCAAGCGTCAGCAGAACGCAGTTGACTCGCCTTAAGACGGAGGTAGGCGTGGCTGGGACGACGAATCTTTGGGGCGGTCGGTTCGCTGGCCGGACGGACGAGAGGTTCGCGGAGTTCAACCGCTCGTTCGGCTTCGACCGGAAGCTGTTCGAGGCCGACGTGCGCGCGAGCTTGGCACACTGCGACGGCCTCGGCGGCGCGGGCGTGCTCTCGGATGAAGAGGTTTCGGGAATCAAGGACGGACTGGAAACGATTCTCGCGCGCGCCGCCTCCGACTCGCACTACTTCGACGACCCGTCGGCGGAAGACGTACACTCGTTCGTCGAAGCGCGGCTCGTGGAACTCGTCGGCGACGCGGGGCGGAAGCTGCACACGGGCCGCAGCCGCAACGACCAGGTGGCGACGGACCTGCGCCTCTGGCTGCGCGGGGAGATTGACCGAATTATTGAGAAGGCGCGCGACGCGCAGGCGGCCCTTTTGGAATTGGCACAGCAGCATCGAGACGCAGTGCTGCCCGGCTACACGCATTTGCAACGCGCGCAGCCCGTTCTCTGGGCTCACTGGTGTCTTGCCTATTTCGAAATGATGGCGCGTGACCGCGAACGGCTCGCGGAAGTGCGCGGCCGCGTCAACGTGATGCCGCTCGGCTCGGCGGCGCTCGCGGGGACTGCTTACAAGATTGACCGCGAGGCGGTGGCGCGCGCCCTGGGCTTCGACGGCGTCTCGCGCAACAGCCTGGACGCCGTGAGCGACCGCGACTTCTGCATAGAATTCCTGAACGCTTCGTCGCTCATCATGCTGCATCTCTCGCGCCTCGCTGAAGACCTCATCCTCTATTCGACCGCCGAGTTTGGCTTCATAGAGTTGGGAGACAAAGTCTCTACGGGGTCGTCCCTCATGCCGCAGAAGAAGAACCCCGACTCTATGGAATTGGTCCGGGGCAAGGCGGGCCGCGTCTTCGGCCACCTCTCGGGGTTGCTGGCGACTATGAAGGGACTGCCGCTCGCCTACAACAAGGACATGCAGGAGGACAAGGAGGCCGTCTTCGACGCGGCCGAGACCGTGACGGCGGCGCTTGAAGTGACAGCGACGGTGCTGAGAAACGTCCGCCTGCGCGAGGAGAGGACGCGGGAGACGGCGGCGCGCGGCTACATGAATGCGACGGAGTTGGCCGACTACCTTGCGCGCAAGGGCGTGCCTTTCCGCGAGGCACACGAGACGGTCGGCCGCCTGGTCTTGCGCGCCATCGAGCGCGGTTGCGAGCTTCAAGACCTCGCGCTCGACGAGTTGCGCTCTTTCTCGCCTGCCATCGAGGAGGACGTTTACCGCGCGCTCTCGCTCGACGAGACTCTCAAGTCGAAGTCACAGGCGGGCGGCACCTCGCCCGAGCGCGTCGCGGAAGCGATTGAGCAAGCGCGTGCGTCCCTGTCGGATTGAAAGCAAGCTTCTTAAATCCCTCTCAACGCTTAACCCCTTTGCGCCTCCAGCGCCTCCAGCGTGAGTGATTTAAATTTTCATGCCAAGGCGCAAAGACGCAAAGGGGTTGAATTGTTTTTGAGAAGGTAGTGATTGACGCTTCGTGTGATTTGCCGTATGTTCGCGTGGATTTGATGACACTTCTGCTTAGTTAGGAATTCCCCGCTTGTCAGCAAACGTCTTGCCGCAATACAAATGGGCGTCCACTTGAATGAAGAAGATTGACCGCCTCGGGTGGGCGGCCGGCATCTCTTTCATCAGTCACGGCGTGCGCGTCGGCGTCCGCGTCAATCGCCCCGACGCGCTCGCCCTCGTCGAGGACTATCTCCCGCCGGGGTGGAAGCCCTCCGCCTCGCACGTGGTCGAGCGGCTCTACTCGCTCATTCTGGGCCAGGGCGACGAGGCCGAGCGCGGCTCGCGCCGCTTCAGCCTCTTTTACAGAGACCTCGTCAGGCTCGCCCGCACAAAGAACCTCGAAGAAGCGCTCGCCCTGTTCGAGTCGGACCTGCACCTGCACGTGGCGACCGAAGCGCGCCGCCGCATCTTCGTTCACGCGGGCGTCGTCGGCTGGAAGGGACGCGCGCTCGTCATACCGGGCCGCAGCCGCAGCGGCAAGACCACACTCGTCGCGGAGCTGGTCAAGGCCGGGGCCGTCTACTATTCGGACGAGTACGCCGTGCTGGACGAGCGCGGCCGCGTTCACCCTTACCCGAGGCCGTTGCAGATACGCACGGCCGGGACAGGGGAGCAACGCAGGCACAGCGTAGAGACGCTGGGCGGGCGCGCGGGCAGTGGGCCGCTGCCGGTCGCGCTCGTCGTCGCCAGCCGGTACAGGCCCGAGGCGAAGTGGCGGCCGCGCCGACTGTCTGCCGGGCAGGGAGTGCTCGAACTTCTGGCCCAGACGGTGTCGGCCCGCAACCAGCCCGAGAAGGCTTTCGCCACACTCGAACAGGTGGCAACGCGCGCGTTGATTCTGAAGGGCACACGCGGCGAAGCAAGTGAGATGGTCGAGCCGCTGTTGAGACAGATGGGCGGCTGAGGGCGAAGAAAAGTTGTTGACTTAATGGCGGATTCTGCTAATTTCCAGTCAGTTCATATCCGATTCGTTGCATACGAACATTCGCTATTAGATGCCTCGACGCAGATATTCTTTTAACCAAGGAGAAATCCGATGAGAGAGAGAGCTGCCCAGGTCTTACCTCTCGCCCGAACGGATCAACTCGTTATTCAGGAACTGCCCGACGAGGTGCTGGTCTATGATCTGGAGCGTCACAAGGCGCACTGTCTCAACAAGGCTTCGGCGGCGGTCTGGAAGCGCTGCGACGGAAGGACGACCGTCGCGGAGATGACGCGGCGTCTCGGGCGTGAACTCGACGCCCCCGTTGACGACGACGTGGTGTGGCTCGCGCTGGCCCAGTTGCGCAGATTTCACCTGCTGGAAGAAGGAAGCGTAAGCGTACGGAAAGTCTCGCGGCGCGACCTCGTGCGAAAGTATTTGCCCGCCGCACTCGCCGTCCCGCTCATCCTGTCCGTCCCCGCGCCGACGCCCGCGCAGTCTGCGAGTCGCTGCGCTGGCCCATGCGAGCCTTGCAGTGGTTTCGCAGATTGCTGTCCCGGTCTGAGTTGTGACGGGATATGTTTTCCGTGCCCCAGATAAAACATCTGCATTGGGCCGCCTCAGTCCAGCGGCCCGACCTCTGATGGCCGCACCAATCGCTCAATCAAACGGCCGCTTGCTGGCGGCGGTGCTCGCTGGCTCATGGCGCGGCTCGCCTCCCGCGCTCGACTGTTCGGCGTCGGAGTTAGAGGAAGTCGCGCCGCTCGTCCTCAGTTCCGGCGCGGCGGCCTTGTGTTGGAGGCGCGTACGCGATTCCCTGCTGCGCGACGCGCCCGCAGCAAAAGAGTTTCATCAAGCCTACCGGCAGAACTTTCTTCAGGCCGCCATACGCGAACAGACAATCGAAAAAGTCTTCGGGCTCTTACGCGCGGCCGGCGTCGAGCCGATTCTCGTCAAGGGCTGGGCGGCGGCGCGGCTCTACCCTGAGCGCGGCCTGCGGCCCTACGGGGACATAGACCTTTGCGTGCGCCCGGAACAGTTCGATGAGGCGGAGACCGCGCTCCGGGAAGCGCTCGGTTACGAGCGTTACGAGGTGGACCTGCACGACGGCTTCGACAACCTGGGCGGGGGCGGCGTGGACGCGATTTACGCTCGCTCGCGATTGCTGAAGCTCAATGGAACGGACGTGCGCGTGCTCGGCCGCGAAGACGAATTGCGCGTCCTCTCCATACACATGCTGCGCGAGGGCGCGTGGCGGCCGCTCTGGATGTGCGACGTGGCGGCGGCCGTAGAGTCGGCCGGGACAGACTTTGACTGGGACTGTTGCCTGACGGACAACCGCAGGCAGGCGGACTGGGTAAACTGTGCCATTCGCGCAGCACACGGGCTGCTCGGCGCGGACATCAAGGACACGCCTGCGGCGCGAACGCCTCGGCCTCTGCCGCGCTGGCTCGTCCCGACCATCCTGAAGGAGTGGGCGTCGCGTCGGCCTTCGATGCGAGAGCGCCACCGCGCGCCGATGGCGAGCTACTTCAGCCGCCCCGCCAGCATCCTCAAGGGCCTGCGCCACCGCTGGCCCAACACCATAGAGGCAACCGTCGTCGTCCGCGGGCCGTTCAACGACTGGCCGCGCCTGCCCTTCCAACTCGGCAGCTACGTCGCCCGTACCGTGAAGTTCGCGGCGCGGCTTCCGAAGTCGCGCAGGTAGCAGCCCGGTAAAAGTTTTCAGCCCCGTCAGGGGCGCATGAAAATAGCCCGGCACTTTAGCGCCGGGCTATTTTCAATCGTTCCCTGCGGGAACTTTTTGAAATTTCTCTCTCTCTTCGCTCACTCTCCGAGGTAGGCTTCCTTGATGCGCGGGTCGGCGGCGAGGTCTTTGGAGGGGCCTTCCATCACGATTTTTCCAGTCTCTAAAACGTAGGCGCGGTCGGAATGCTTGAGCGCGGCGTGAGCGTTCTGCTCGACGAGCAGAATGGTCGTGCCCTTGCCCCTGATCTCTTCGATGGCCTCGAAGATGGTGTGGACGACGAGCGGGGCCAGGCCGAGCGAGGGCTCGTCTAAAAGCAGCAGACGCGGGCGCGACATGAGAGCGCGGCTCATGGCGAGCATCTGCTGCTCGCCGCCCGAGAGCGTCCCGGCCTTTTGCGACTCGCGCTCCTTGAGGCGCGGGAACATACGGAAGGCGCGCTCCATGTCTTCCGCAATTTCGGCGCGGTTATTCTTCAGGTAAGCGCCCATCTGCAAATTCTCGCGTACCGAAAGGTTGGCGAAGACCCCGCGGCCCTCGGGCGACATCGAGATGCCGCGCGCGACCAGCTTGTGCGTCGGCTTGCCGTGAATCTCTTCGCCCTCGAAGAGGATGCGCCCCTCGGTCGGCTCAAGCAGCCCCGTGATGGTCCGCAAAGTCGTCGTCTTCCCCGCCCCGTTCGCGCCAATCAGCGTCACGACCTCGCCCTGCTCCACATGCATGGAGATGTCCGTCAGCGCCTCGATAGCGCCGTAGTTCACAGAGATGTTTTCGATGGTCAACATAAAAGTGGTCAGTGGTCGATGGTCAATGGTCAGTGAGAATCAGTTTTTAACTGACCACTGACTACTAATCTCCTAAGTACGCTTCGATCACTTTCGGATCGTTTCTAATCTGTTCGGGGAGGCCGAGGGCTATGGACTTGCCGTAGTCCACGACCTGTATGCGCTCGCAGATGCCCATGACGACTTTCATGTTGTGCTCGACGAGCAGGATGGTCAGGCCGAAGCGGTCGCGGATTTCGCGAATCAGGCCGATTAAGTCTTCCTGCTCCGAGGGATTCATGCCCGCCGCAGGCTCGTCCAGGAGAAGCAACTTGGGGCGCGTCGCGAGCGCGCGCACGATCTCAAGCCGACGCTGGTTGCCGTAAGGGAGGCTCGTGCCGCCCTCGTTTTGCAGCCGGTCGAGGTTGAAGATTTTCAAAAGCTCAAGACAGAAGTCCTTGTGCTCGCGCTCGTCGCGCGAGAAGCGCGGCGTGCGGAAGACCGCGTCGGCCAGGGTCTGACGCGCGTGGCGGTGGCAGGCCGTCATCACGTTTTCGAGCACGGTCATCCCCGGAAAGAGCCGTATGTTCTGGAACGTGCGTGAGACGCCCCGGCGCGAAATCTGGTGGGGCCTGAGGCCGTCTATGCGCTTGCCCTCGAAGTAAATCTCGCCCTCGG
>DATFCB010000629.1:0-7401 GCA_035253525.1 Pyrinomonadaceae bacterium
TGAAGGAGAAGAAGGAGGGATCGAAGCCGTGCGACTGCGCCTCGCGCGTCTGGCTGAACGCCTCGCGGATGGCGTCGTAGACTTTGATGTAGGTGACGGGGTTCGAGCGCGGCGTGCGGCCGATGGGCGACTGGTCAACGAGAATCACGTCGTCAACGAGCGGCCCGCCCTCTAACTTCTGGAACGCGCCGACGTGGCCCTGCCAGTCGCCGCGCTGCTTCTTCAAACCCGCGTAGACGCAGTCGTGAATCAACGTGGACTTGCCGGAGCCGGAGACGCCCGTCACGCAGACGAGCATGTCGAGCGGGATGTCAACGTCTATGCCTTTCAGATTATGCTCGGCCGCGCCGCGCACAGTGAGCCGCCGCTTGTGCGGCACGCGCCGCTGCTTGGGCGCTTTGATCTCCGCTTCGCCGCGCAGGTAACGCGCCGTCAAAGAGTTCTTGTCCGTCAATAAATTCTCGAAGTCGCCTTCGTAGATGACCTGCCCGCCGAGTTCGCCCGCCGCCGGACCAATATCCAGGATGTGGTCGGAGGCGCGCATCATCTCCGGGTCGTGCTCGACGACGAGCACCGTGTTGCCTATGTCGCGCAGGCTATGCAGAAGGCGAATCAATCGCTCGCTGTCGCGCGGGTGCAGGCCGATGGAAGGCTCGTCCAAAACATAAAGCGCGCCGACGAGTGACGAGCCGAGATTGGTCGCAAGTTGTATGCGCTGGGCCTCGCCGCCAGAGAGCGTGGAGGCAAGGCGGTCGAGCGTCAGGTAATCCAATCCTACGTCAACGAGGAAGCGCAGGCGGCGGCGGACTTCGTAGAGCACGCGCTCGGCGATGGCCGCCTGCTCCGTCGTCAGCTCAAGCCCCTCGAAGAAAGTCGCGGCGTCCTTAATCGAGAGCGCACACACGTCCGGCAGCGTACGTTCGCCGACGCGCACGGCGCGCGCCTCCTGCCGCAAGCGGCCACCCTGGCAGTCAGGGCACAGGGTGTAGCCGCGATACTTGGAGAGGAAGACGCGTATGTGCAGCTTATACTTCTTCGTCTCAAGCCATTCGAAGAAGCCGCGCACGCCGCCCCAGTGGCCCTTGCCCTCCACGATGGCGCGCTGGTCCGCCTGTGCCAATTCCGCGAACGGCACGTCCATGGATATCCGCTCCTGCTTGCAGAAGCGGCGCAATTCGGTTCGCGCCCACTCGAACTGCGGCTTCGTCCAAGGCTCAATCGCGCCCTGCGAGAGCGTCAGGAGCGGGTTCGGAATCACTAAATCCAGATCGAGGCCGATGGTGTTGCCGAAGCCCTGGCACGTGGGGCACGCGCCGAAGGGATTGTTGAAGCTGAAGAGCCGCGGCTCGGGCTGCGCGTAGACGCTTCCGTCGTACTTGCACTCGAAGCGTTCGGAGAAGCGCAAGCGCTGTGAGTTCTCTTCGACCGTCTCGACGATTGCCGTGCCGTGCCCCTCCTGGAAACAGGTTTCCAGGGAATCCACCAGACGCTCGCGCACGTCCGCGCGGGCCGCCAGACGGTCAATCAGGACGTAGATGTTTGCGAAGTCCGCGCGCGTGTAATCGTCCGGCGAGCGCAGGTCAATGGTCTCGCGCGTGGCCGCATCGTAGAGCCGCGTGAAGCCGCGCTGCATCAGGCTCATTACGTGGGCCGTGACGGTCTGGCGCGTCATGGCGGGCTCTTTGGCGGCGGCCTTGCGCTTGCGGCCTGTGCCATTTTTCGTGCCGTTCGTCTCAGCGCGCAGGCCCGCCTCCGCTGGAAAGAGGACGTAAAAGCGTGTGCCTTCGGCGAGGGCGTCCAGTGTCTCCTGCGCGGCGGATTCGGGCGAGTCCTTGCGGACCTCGCGGCCGCAAGCCGTGCAGTAGGTCGTGCCGACGCGCGCGTACAATAAGCGTAGGTAGTCGTAAACTTCCGTCTGCGTGCCGACGGTCGAGCGCGGGTTGCGGGTGGAGTTTTTCTGCCGGATGGCTATGGCCGGCGCGATGCCGCGCACCTCGTCCACGTCCGGCTTGTCCATGCGCTCAAGGAACTGGCGCGCGTAGGCCGAGAGCGATTCGACGTAGCGGCGCTGCCCCTCGGCGTAGATGGTGTCGAAGGCGAGCGAGGACTTGCCGGAGCCGGAGACGCCCGTGACGACCGTCAGCCGACCCACAGGGATGGAAAACGAGATGTTCTTGAGGTTGTTGACGCGCGCCCCGCGCACCTCGATGGCTTCTTCTATCATGTCCCTAAAAGATTGCCACACCACACAGCGGGAGATTTTAGGGCTGCGGCAAACTCACATGATAACCCGAATTTTCCCGTAGACGAAACGCGCAGGGAAGCGCGGGCGGGGCGGTCAAAAATTACTTCTGTCTTCTGACGGTCACGCCCGGTGGCGGGTGGAACTCGAAGGCGTCCGGTGGGGCTATGAAGTTTTCGCGGACGTTCGTGAGCGCCACTTCGGAGACCGCGCCGGCCATGTCTACGAGCTTCACTTTGATGATTCTTCCGTCCGGGTAGACTTCGAGGAAGACTTCGCGCAGGCCGGCGGAGGCGGCGCGCGGGACGAGGCGCAGCGTACGTGTCTCTGTGCCAGTTTCGGCGAGCGTGATCGAGCGGAAGTCGCGTTTGAGGTTGGTCTGGCCGAGGAGGAAGAGGAAAGGGAAGCGCGCGTCCGAGACGTTATTCAGGTCCGCGTGCGTCGCCTCGCGGTCGGCCGCGACGTAGAGCCACACGTCGCGCCCGTTGACGATGAAGAGCTTGCCGGGTTTCGGGTCGTACTCCCAGCGCATGCGCCGCGGGCGCTGTAAGACAAGCCGACCGCGCTCGCGCCGCACGCGCACGCCCGGAGCGCTGTACGTCTGCTCGAACTCGGCGGCCAGCCCGCGCATGCGCCCGTAACGCGCTTCGATTTTGGCAATCAGGCCGTCAAGCTCGCTGCCCTGGCCGAAGGCGGAAGTCAGGCACAGGAAAAATACGCAAGCCAGGACACACATCTTCTTTGCGTCTTTGCGCCTTTGCGTGAGAAAACCAGTTTCACGCAAAGGCGCAAAGGCGCAAAGGAGGCGCGGAGGAAAGTTAATCACGTGCTGTTTGACCCGGACTCTTTTCTTCAACTTCGCGGACGAAGAGTTCTTCGAGCGACTGGCGGACGGGCTGGACCGAGACGAGGCGGCCGCCCGAGCGGCGCAGGGCCGCGAGCACGGCGTCCACGTCCTTCTCGTCGGCCACCTCTACGCGCGCGCCGCCGGCCGTCGTTGTGACCTGCGCGCCCGCGAGCGCGGCCGGTTGTAAGGCGGCCGAGAGTTGGTCCGCGTTCGTGCCGGCGACCGTTATCTCTATGCGGTGCTGGCCCTGGCCCGCGCGCTCGCGTAGCTCTTCAAGACGGCCCGTCTCGCTCAATCGCCCGCGATTCAAAATCGCCACGCGGTCGCAGAGCACTTCTATGTCCGACAGGATGTGCGAGCACATGAAGACGGTCGTGCCGGCGGCCCTGAGCGAGGCGATGAGGTCGCGCACCTCGCGGCGGCCGATGGGGTCCAGGCCGCTCATCGGCTCGTCCAGAAAAACAATCTCGGGGTCGTTGACGATGGCCTGTGCCAATCCGACGCGCTGCAACATGCCCTTGGAGTATTTCCGAAGCTGCTTGTCCCAGCTCTTCTCGTCGAGCCGCACGCGCGAGAGCAGTTCTTCGGTGCGCCGCTCGCGCTCGCGCTTCCCGTAGCCGAAAAGCTCGGCGCAGTAGTTCAACAATTCGCGCGCCGTCAGGTAGTCGTAGAAGTAAGGGTTCTCGGGCAGGTAGCCTATGCGCGCGTGCATCTGCACGTCGTTGATGTCGCGGCCGAGGATGCGCGCGCGGCCCGCAGTGGGATAGATGAGGCGCATCAGCAGCTTGAGCGTGGTCGTTTTCCCCGCGCCGTTCGCGCCGAGGAAGCCGAAGATTTGGCCGCCCTCGACCGTGAGGCTCAGGCCGTCGAGCGCGCGCACACGCCGCTTGCGCCAGAAGCCCAATTCGTAATCCTTCGTCAGATTTTCTATCTCTACAACAGGCATAGTCGTCACTTGTAAGGGACCACCGATTTGGGGTCCAGGTCAACTTCGCATTGGTCTTTGAAGAGCAGGTAAGGCGTGTCTGCCGGGTCGAGCGGCGCGCCGGTGTTCCTGTCAACTTTGAGGCCCGCGGCGCGCAAAGCGCCAGCGACCTCGCGCCAGTCGGAGGCGCAGCGGCCCTGACGCGCCTGATATTCTTTGAGGACTTTGCGAATCGCATCGCGTTCCTCGAACGAAGTTATCTGTGCCAATCTCAGTTCGGCCATGCGCTTGATCGTCTCGTCGTCCGCCTCGTCATACATGCGCTGGTAAATCTCGCGCGCAGTCCCACGGCTGCCGCCCTCCGCCAGCATGCGCGCGCTCATCGCGCGCATCCAGGCCGGGGCGTTCGGCTGCTCCGCGCCCGCCGCGTACTTGGCCGCCGCCGTCTGGTAGTCGTCGCGCTGCCAGTAGATGTAGCCGAGGTGATGATACAAGCGCCACTCCGCAGGGTTGCTCTCGATGCCTTTCTCAAGGAGCTTGATGGCGTGCTCGTCGTTGATGGCCGGGAGCACGACGGCCCCGTATTCGTAGACGGCGATGAACTGCGGGTCGAGCGTGGTCGCGGTGTCGAGCAGCGGGTAGAGCAGTCTGAGGTCCAGGTTGCCGAGGTCGTTGAAGTTGAACTTGTCGCCCTGCCTGATGACCTTGCGCCCGACGTATTGCAGCGAGCGCATCCAGTACCAGTCGGCGATGAGTCCGTTGAAACTGAGACTCATGCGCCGCGCCGCGCCGCCCGTTACGTAAAGGTTCTCCTCTTCGAGCGCAGGGTCAACGGGCGGGCGTCGCAACTCCTGCCAGCGGTTGAGCGCGGTGGCCGAGCCGAGGCCGACGAGGATGACGACGGACAGCAGAAGAGTCTGCCGCCGCCGCGCGCTGCGCGCTTCGTTGCTCTTCGTCTCGTCACTCATTTGAAGTTGCGTCGGTTGAAGATGAGCGTGGCGGCCGCTAAGAGCACCGTGATGTAGGCGGCGGCGTAGAAGAGCGCGCCGAAGAACATCTCGGGCGCGGGCGTCTGCCCGTGCGCCGTGGGCGTGATGTAACTGTAGTTAGACAAATTCGGCAACAGGTAGAAGAGCGCGCCGAAGAAGTAGCGCGCGCTGGCCGTGCCCATCGAAGAGGCGAAGGTCTTCAGGTCGGCGCTGAAGTGGCCGATGATGAAGACGAAGAAGGTCAGGAGCGCCGAGAGCGCGGGCGAAGAGAAAGAGGAGAAGAGAATCGCCACGGCCGTCAGAATCATCAGCTCGACGTAGATGAGCATGATGGCGGGCCAGATGTTGAGGACGGGAACGTCCCAGGCGCGGCGCACGTAGAGCAGCGCGAGCGAGAGGCCGACGCCCATCACCAGCACGTTGACGAGGAGCGTCAAACAGAGGCCGAGATATTTGCCGACCAGGAACTCGCCGCGCCCGACGGGCTTCGAGAAGATGGCGTAGATGGTGCGCCGCTCGATCTCTTTGTAGACCAGCCCGACGCCGACGAAGATGGAGATGAACGCGCCGAAGAGCAGCATCGCGCTCAGCCCCATGTCAATGATGAGCTTCGACTCCTGCGCGGCAGACAACTCGCCCAGGAAGATCGCGCCCGCTATCAGGAGCAGGACGAAGAGCACCAGATTGTAGAGCACGCGGTCGCGCACGGCCTCGCGGAAGGCGTTGCGCGCGATGGCCGCGATGCGGCCAGGCATGGTCGAGTGGCCGTGAGCGTCAGAGACCGCAGCCTCTCCGGCGTGTGTTGGAATGTTTTTCGCGAAACTGCTGAGGTCGGATGCTTCTTTTATTTCTTTTGCCATTGCGCGACGACAAAGCAAGAGAGCTTTTTGCCCTGAAGTTTAGAGATTAGAGACTCCAGCGCCAGCAGGACCGGCGTGTACAGGGGCTTGAGGCGGAGCGGAATCCTGAAGATCATCGAATTCAGCACCAGCAGAAACCCCAGGCTTCCCTGGTACTTTACTCGATTGAACGTGAAATGCGAAGAAAACTCGCGCTCGGCCGCCGAGAGGTCAATTGCCGCCTCGTTGTCTGAGAAAAGATGATCGTGCTTGTACCAGACGCGGCGCACGATGTCCGGCAGCGACCCGCTGTGCGGCTCCATGAAGCAGAGATAGCCGCCGGGCTTCAAGACGCGGTGAAGCTCGCTGAGCGCCTCGTTGAGGAAGGGGTGCATGTGGTGCAGCCCGCCGACCACGGAGACGCAGTCGAAAGAATCGCTCTCCAAACCCGTGTCGAGGGCGGAGCGGCAGATGGTGTGACTGCCGGGCCAGCGTCTCTGGTACGCCTCTATGACTTCGGGAGAGATGTCCAGGCCAGTCATGTGCGCGCCGCGCGAGAGCAGGTACTCGGAGGTCTGCCCGCTGCCGCACATCGCGTCGAGGACTTTTTTGCCGGTGAGGTCTAAGCCCTCGAACATCGGCTCGTAGATAAAGCGGTGGCGATAGAGGAGACTGCAAGGGTCGCTGTAGTGAGCCTCGTAGAGTTCCGCAACTCTGTCGAAGTGCTCCTTCTGCATGCGCTCGGCCTGCGTGTACGAAGGATTGCCCGCGAGCGTGCCGGGCATGGTCAACTGGTTCGTCAATTCTATCGGTGCCGTACTCATCGTCTATCTCCTTTTTTCACTCTCTTGCGCCCGCCGAAAACAAAAAGTCCCCCGATGAAGACCGCCCCGAGGGCGCTCGCTGCGGCCGCGACGCGGGCACGCGCGGGCTCGCGAAATTCCAACTCGACGGAGACGGCGTCTGCCGGGAGCGAGACGAGCAGCGCCCCGTCATCCGCCGCGCGCACGGGGAGCGCACGCCCCTCAGAGGTCGCCTGCCAGTGCGGGTAATAAAAAGTGCGCACGCGCGCCTCACACTTCGCGCCGGGGCCGACTTCAAAGGTGCGGCGCTCGGGCTCCCACGAATTGATGTTGACAACCCTTTGCGCCGCCTCGACCTGACCGGACATCTCTCTGAGCGGTCGGCCGGCCCAACGGGTCGCCCAGTATTCGACGTTCGGCGTGCCGGGGATGGAGCGGAGCGTTGTCTCGAATTGTGGACGCGTGAGGTAGCGCGCGTCGCGCACGACATGCGCGAAGGTCAGCGTCAGGGAGACGAAGACGCCGCCCGCTACGAGCAGGGCCAGGGGGCGGCCCTTCCCGCGCGCTCTCTTCGTCCAGAAGTGGAGCGTCGAGGCGGCCACGACTGAGCCCGCCATCGAAACGACTGCCAGCCAGCGCCAGGGGAACTGCACCTCCCGGAGCGGCCACAAAATGGCCCACAAGGGACGGCTCACAGGCGTCGCCATCAGGAAGGCCAAGAGGAACAGAAATCCGGCGACGCGCACGCCGCGCCTC
>DATFCB010000630.1:0-3836 GCA_035253525.1 Pyrinomonadaceae bacterium
CATCACCATCACCTGCACGGACGGAGCCGGCAACACCACGACGAAGACCGCGACGGTGAGCGTGCCGAAGGGTAAATAAACGTGGGCCAGGTCGGTTTGCGATTGAGTGTAGATTAAAGAAAACATCTCACGCCAAGACGCAAAGGCGCAAAGAAAAGAGTCTCGTTTTCTTTGCGCCTTTGCGTCTTGGCGTGAGATTTCCTGTGGGTCGCACTCAGCGGTAAGGGGCTATAGAGTCTGACTAAAGCAGTCCTCTTTCTTTAACTCTCAAATAAGTTTCGAGAAGCGCGGGCGTGAGCGCGGCGGCCGTCACGTCGAGCGCGAGGCCGCCCTGTGACTCGACGAGGCGGAGCGCTGCCTCGCGCTGGTGAATGATCTCTTCGGCGACGGATTGCGTGAAGAGGTCGCGCTCGGTCTGGGGCGCGTCGCGGACCACGGACTTGAGGTCGCGGTCGGCGATGGTGACGACCAGAGGGAGGTGGCGCGGGCGCAGGAGTTTCAGGGAAGTCAGCAGGTCGCGCGAGCCTTCCTCGTCCACCAAATCCGTCAGCACGACGACCAGCGCGCGCCGCTTCGTGTTGGCGGCGATGAACTGGAAAGCGCGCGCGTAAGACGGCTCGATCATCTCCGGCTCAAGCGCGTGCAGGGCTTCGAGCGTGGCGTCCAGATGCTCGACGCCGCGCTTGGGCGGCAGGTAGGTTTTAATCTGGCGGCCGAAGACCAGCAGCCCCGCGTTGTCGCCGCCGCGCGCCGCCGCAGACATCAGCGCCAGCGCCGCGTGGATGGCTAAGTCCAGCTTCGTCTCCGTCTCGATGCGCGCGGTCATCAGGCGGCCCGCGTCGAGCGCGATGATGAGCGTCTGGTCGCGCTCAATCTGGTACTGGCGCGTGGTCAGTTTCCCGCGCCGCGCCGTCGCCGTCCACGAGACGTGCCTGAGTTCATCGCCGCGCACGTAATCTCTCAAAGACTCGAACTCTCGCCCCTCGCCGCGCCACGAAGTCTTGCGGTGCGAGGCGACCAGAGAGCGCGCGCCCAGTGCTTTTAACTCCGCCTCGCGTGCGCGCCGCATGTTCGGGTAAACCTTGACGCCCGTGGGACGGCCCGCGCGCGCCTGGTTCCAGGCCAGGCCCAGGCGCGAAAGGTAACGCACGGCCGTCTGCCCGAACTCGAAGCGGCCGCGTTTGGGCGGCGTCAACTCGTAAGCGAGCGTCGCGGACGTTAGCGGCAAGACACGCAGCCGCCCCTCGCGCGCGCGCCGGAGCTTCATCTCCGGCGGATACTCGTCCTTCAAAGAGAGCGTCACCGGGCGCGGCGAGTTGTTCAAAACCTTGAGCCTCACTTCCGTCTCCGCGCCTACCGCAAACCGCCCGCCGAACTCGCGCTCGATCAAGACACCCGCCGGCAGCCGGCTGACACGCGAGTCAATCAAAGCCACCAACAGCAGCGCCGCGTCATAAACGAGCGTCACCCAGCGCAGGGCTGGCTGCTGCCACGACAGCGAGAGCGGAATGAAGCCCACGGCGAGCAGCACGTAGAAGAGTTTTGTGAAAACGAAGCCCATTAAAGTGGTCAGTGGTCAGTGGTCGGTGGTCAGTTAAAAACAGGCGATTGTCAGCATCGAGCTTTTGCTCTTAACTGACCACTGACCACTGACCTCTATCTCGGTACTTCCGCTGCCTGCAAGATGTCGCTGATGACGGCGTCGGGGGTCGCGCCGTCAAGTTCGGCCTCGGCGCGAAGGCTGAGGCGGTGGCGCAGGACGGGGCGCGCGATGTCGCGCACGTCGTCCGGGGTGGTGAAGTCGCGGCCGCGCAGGGCCGCGAGCGATTTCGAGCAGAGCAGGAGCGCGACCGCCGCGCGCGGGCTGGCCCCGTAGAGGACCGAAGGGTGCGAGCGCGTGCGGCGGACGATGTCAACGACGTAGCGCTGCACGCCCGGCTCCATGCGCGCCTGGCGCACCTCCATCCGGCAGCGCAGGATGGCGTCCGGCTCGGCGAGCGGGCGGATGTCAATGCGCTCCAGGTGGCGCGAGCTGAAGCCCGCGTCCCAGTTGGCGACGACCTGTAGCTCCGCTTCAGGCGACGGGTAGTCCAACAGGATTTTGAGAAGGAAGCGGTCGAGCTGCGCTTCGGGCAAGGGGTACGTGCCCTCGTATTCAATCGGGTTTTCCGTGGCGAGCACCGTGAAGAGCGGCGAGAGGTGGTGGCCGTCGCCGTCAATCGTCACCTGCCGCTCCTCCATCGCTTCAAGCAGCGCGGCCTGCGTCTTCGGCGGGGTGCGGTTGATCTCGTCGGCGAGCAGGATGTCCGTGAAAATTGGCCCACGGCGCAACGTGAAGTCCGAGGTCGAGACGTTGAAGACGTTCGTGCCTGTGATGTCGGAGGGCATCAGGTCGGGCGTGAACTGGATGCGGCTGAACTGCGCGCCGATGATGCGCGAGAGCGTCTTGACGGTCAGGGTCTTCGCGGTGCCGGGGACGCCCTCTATCAGCGCGTGCCCCTCCGCGAAGAGCGCGACCAGGATTTGCTCAATCGCGTAATCCTGCCCGACGATCACCTTGCGCAGCTCCGTCATGATGTGCTCGACGGTCGTGTGGACGTGTTGAAGCATTAAAGACAGTGATAAGTGATGAGTGATAAGTGATAAGTAAAAACCGCATGCTTTTTGTCTTTACTTATCACTTATCACGCATCACTTATCACCCCTTTCTTTTAGTTTACAAGAGCGTGTTCTGTTGCAGGCCCTCGGCGGCCTGACGGGTTTCGCGCGAGCGCAGGCGCAGGCCGAGGATGCGCTCGACCTCGCGCAGGCGCTTGACCAGTTCGAGCGATTTGCGCGAGTCAATCGCCCCGCTGTTGATGGCCTCTTCGCACTCGTGCATCAATTGTTCGAGCCCGACTGGGTCCAGCTTGCCGGAGGAACGAATGGCGACGCGCTCGGCGATCTGCGAGCGCGTGCTATTGTGACCAAGACCGGCGTGGCGCACAAGCACGCGGCGCAAGCGCGTGTAAATATTTTCGAGCGCCAGGTCGTAGGCGCGCGCGCGCTGTTGCAACTCCGCCATTGAGCCGACGAACTCCAGGCTCGAACGCCTGTCAACCGCGGGCACGGGCAGCGGCCGCGCGAACCGCCGCCCGCCCGTCCACAGCAAGGCCAGCACGATGAGCGCGCCCTGCGCAACCATCCAGAGGACGGGCGTGCCAGCGAAGTAGAGGAAGAGCGGATTGCCGGTGGCGGCGCGTGCCTGGTGGTATTCGTCGAACGCTATGACGCCGCCCGCGCCGACGACGTTGAGCGCCAGTTGCAAATTGTCCGCGAGACGGATGCCGCCGTTGGCGACCAGATAAGGGTCGCTCAGAAGCACGATGCGCCCCGCGCCGTGCGGGTAGTCAATCAGAAGCGCGCCCTGGCTGCTTTCGAGGTGCGCGACGGGCGCGGGCGAAGTCAGCGCCGGGTTTTGGTAAACGGACTGGCCCGGCGACGGAGTCGGCCGCGCGACGGGCGGGGGCGGCGGCTCATCGTAGTCTTCGACTTCTTCCGCGCCGGGAGTAGGTGTTGGAGACGGGCTTGCCCCGGCCTCCGCAGGCGGTTGCTCCGCGGAGATGTTGATGACCCCGGCGAAGCGCGAGGGCTGGACCGCCTCGACGCTGCGCGTCAGCACGCTCGGCTGCGAGGCGCGCACGGGGTCGATGCCCGCCGTCATCTCTTCGGGCTTGGCGGGGTTTACGGTCCTCGGCAACTCCTGCGCGTTGGTCGAGACCGTCCACAGTTCTGAGCGCGGCAGCAGACGTGGGTCCGGCCTACGGTCTATGATGACGAGGCGGCCACCCATCTCG
>DATFCB010000631.1:0-4525 GCA_035253525.1 Pyrinomonadaceae bacterium
GAACACCGTGCGGGAAAAGTTCGTTACCGTCTTAACGTGAGCGAAGGCAATTCATTTTAAGGGAGGCGCGTATGGCCGGACACATTGGGATAGTCGCCTGTAGCGCGGAGGGCGCGGCCCTCTGCTACCGAACAATCTGCCAGGAGGCACTGCCCTTCATGGGCGAACACAACCACCCGCGCATCACGCTGGACTCGATCCCGATGGCGGAGCACATGGAGTTCATCTTGAAGGACGACTGGGAAGGGGTCGCGCGTGTGATGCTCGCCTCGGCGCGCACGGTGGCCCAGGCGGGCGCAGCCTTCGCCATCTGCCCGGACAACACCTGCCACCAGGCTTTCCCGTATCTCCTGCCCGAGTCGCCCCTCCCCTGGCTGCACATCGCGGAAGTCGTGGCAGAGGAAGCCGACCGGAATAATTTTAAGCGGCTGGGGATTCTGGGCACGCGCTATCTGATGGAGGGGCCGGTCTACGGCGAAGCCCTGAAGAAACATTCCATCCACGGCGAGATACCGGACGCCCCAGACCGTGAGAGAATCAACACCATCATCTTCAAACAGCTCGTCAACGGCCTCTTCCCCGAAGAATCAAGGCTCTACTTCAACGAGGTGATGGACAAGCTCAAGGCGCGCGGTTGTGACGCGGCGGTCCTGGGCTGCACGGAAATCCCTTTGATCGTCCGCCCGGACGACGCGCCCCTGCCGACCCTCGACTCCACGCGGCTGCTCGCCAGGGCCGCTCTACATAAAGCGCTCGAAGTGTCGTAAGGTCAGAGCAACTGACCTTGCGCTTACTCCGCGACAGCCTGGAATGAGCGCCGGAGCTTTCTTCTTTCGGTAGTGGTTCAGTTTGAAATTACGAGCCATCTTCATCAGAAAGGAATTTCACGCAAAGGCGCAAAGACGCAAAGAAGACCGCGAAGATGTTGAGTGATTCTTCGCCTTGCGTGCTTCCTTGGCGACTTTGCGCCTTTGCGTGAGACTGCCTTTTTCTTCACCCTGCCTGAAACTGAACCACTATCGAGCCGTAGCGTATAATGGCGGCCCTATCTTCCTCGCGGGCGGGTCGCCGGACTCATTTATGCGGAGGGCATCGTTCATGCTTCCTCAAAGGATTGCGCGTAGATTCAGGCGCGGGGCCGCCGCGCCCGGCGCGTTCGAGCGTGAGTTCGCGCTGGAGGTGCTGGAAAGCGACAGGCTGCGCGTGACGATCCTGATCGGGGTCGTCATCTTCGCCCTGCTCATCCAGGCGGGAATCTCAATCTTCGCTTACGAGCAATTCCAGCGCGCGTTCCACGGCAACTTCGGAAGCTTTCAACTGAGCGTGCTCTCGATGATCGGGTTGGTGCTCGCGTGCCTGTTGGCGGAGCGCGCGGCCATCGCCCGCATGATTCGTCAACAGCGTAGGGCGTCCACGCTCTTCCGCTACCTGAGCGCTTTCTTCGAGACGAGCATCCCGACGTTGACATTGCTCAACGCGGCGCTGTTCCTGGGGCCTGTCTACACGCTGTCCACTCCGCCCATCCTCATGTATCCCATCTTCATAGTCCTCTCGGCGCTGCGGCTGGATTTCAAACTGTGCGTCTTCACGGGCGCTGTCGCCGGGCTTGAGTACTCTGCGTTGGCGGTGCTGAGCCTGAACCAGCCCACGGTCCCTCTAGTCGAGCCGATTTTGTCAGACGTTTCGCTGCACATCTTCAAGGGGCTGCTGTTGGTCCTGACCGCTGTGGTCACAGGCTTCGTCACGCTCCAAATCAAGAAGCGGAGTCTCAAGTCGTTCGAGGTGCTCGAAGAGCGGAACCGCATCAGCCGCACGTTCGGCGAGTACGTATCGCCCGCAGTCATGGACAAGCTGCTGACGCTCAAACCCGACCTGAGGAGCGAGAAGAAGAACGTCTGCGTGATGTTCCTGGACATCAGGAATTTTACGGCGTACGCCGAGAAGAGGAGTCCCGAAGAGGTCGTTGACTATCTCGAATCGCTCTTCGAGTTCATGGTCGAAATCGTCAACCGCCACCACGGCATCGTCAACAAATTCCTGGGCGACGGCTTCATGGCCGTCTTCGGCGCGCCGCTCTCCGACGGGGCAGACTGTTTGAACGGGCTGGCGGCGGCGCGCGAGATTCTTTCACGCGTCGAGAGCGAGGTGGCCGACGGCCGAGTCCTGCCCACGACCGTCGGCATAGGGCTTCATGCGGGCGAGGCCGTCACCGGCAGCATAGGCTCTTCGGTGCGCAGGGAATACACCGTCATCGGCGACGTGGTGAACCTCGCCGCGCGGATAGAGCAACTGAACAAGCAGTTGGGTTCTCAGTTGCTCATCTCCGAGGTTGTCTGGGAGTCAATCGGGGAGGATTCGGAATCGGCCACGCCGATGGGCCGCGTGCAGGTCAAGGGACGCGAAGCGCCCATTCAGGTTTATCAAGTCGCCTGAGCACCCAGCGACGTAATAAAGAACCTCACGCAAAGACGCAAGGGCGCTAAGGTCTCGAGCGCCACTTCGCCTTGCGTGCTTTCTTTGCGCCTCCAGCGTGTGATTGCTTTTTCTTCGTCCTGTGCTACATTCCGACCGATGTCGGGAACACAGGCCACATCGGGGTTGCGTCAGTCAGGCTTAAAGCTGCTACTGGGGTTCTGCCTCTGCACGGCCCTCGGCCTGTTCTTCTCCGTCAGGGGCTCGCAGGGCATCACCGCGGGCAGCCTGCTCGTCGCCCTGCCGCGCTGGTACGTGTGGGGAGCCTTGACGCCCTTCATCATCTGGACGGACCGCCGCTTTGCCGCTTCGTCACACTCTTTGACACGCCGCTTACTGCTGCACCTTCCGGCCGGTATTGTCTGGACCTGTGTCTTCGTCCTCACGCTTTTCGTGATCAGCACCATCCTCTCCGGACAGCCGCTCAACCCGAGCGGTTTCGCGGGTAAGGTGCGCGCGGAGTTCTGGGGGACTTTCCAGTGGAACGTTCAGGTCTACTGGCTGATCGTCGGCGGCTGGCTGGCGTGGAGTTATTACCACGAATCGCGGAACCGCGAATTGAAGGCTTCGCAGTTGGAGAAACTGCTCGCGGAGGCACGGCTCCAGACCCTGCGGACGCAGCTTCAGCCGCACTTTCTCTTCAACGCGCTCAACACCATCTCCGCCTTCGTCGAGCGTAACCCGAAGGGCGCGCGCCGGATGATTGAACACCTGGGCGACCTGCTGCGTTTCTCCTTGGAACGCTCCGCCCGGCAGGAGACGACGCTTCAGGAGGAACTGGCGGCGCTCGATCATTACCTGGCGATTCAGCGTGTCCGCTTCGAGGATCATTTGAAGGTGTCCGTGTCTGTGGAGCCTGGGACGTTACGCGCGGCGGTGCCCGGCCTGATACTACAGCCCTTGGTCGAGAACGCCATCCGCCACGGGGCCACGAAGCCCTCAAGCAGCATCACGGTTTCCGCGTGGAGGGATAACGGCAACCTGCATCTGCACGTCAAGGACGACGGCCCCGGCCTGCCACCTAGTTGGCAGCTTTCCGAGTCCGCGGGCATCGGCCTCTCGAACACACAGCAACGGCTCGCGCAACTCTACCCCTCAGCACACACGTTCGCCGTCCGTGAGGGGCGCGACGGTGGAGTCGTCGCGGAGATTGTCATCCCTTATCGTGAAGAAGCGTCCGGGCAAATCGCGGGTCATCATGGAGAAGATTAGCGCGCTCATTGTTGACGACGAAAAGCCCGCACGCCAGAGGCTGAGGGACTTGTTGGAGAAGCACCCCGGAGTGTGTGTCGCCGGGGAGTGTGCCAGCGGCGCGGAGGCTGTCGGGCTGATTCGCGCGGGGTCGCCGGAACTGCTCTTTCTCGACATACAGATGCCGCTCCTGAACGGCTTCGACGTGATTAAGCAGGTGGGCGCGGCGCTCATGCCCGTGACCGTCTTCGTCACGGCCTACGACGCCTACGCGGTTCGTGCGTTCGAGGCAAGCGCCCTGGATTATCTTTTGAAGCCGTACAGCGACGAGCGTTTCGAGCAGTGTTTGACGAGGGCGCTCACGCACGTGCGCACGCAGCGGCGCGAGGAGATGAGCCGCCGCCTCATCTCAGTTCTGGCACAGGAGCATGAGGGCGGGAAGGCGGCCGAACCGCGAGCCGCCGCGCCCTACCTCGAACGGCTGCTCGTCAAGGTCGGCGGCCGGATAATCTTTCTCCCGACCGAGGACGTTGACTGGATAGAGGCGGCGGGCGTCTACGTGCAGTTACACACGGGCGGGCGCAAGTACCTTCACCGCGCGTCGCTCACTGATCTGGAAACCGCGCTCGACCCCGCGCGCTTCATACGCATCCACCGCTCTTCAATTGTCAACATCCTTTGCATCAAGGAACTCTTCCCGCACTCGCACGGCGACTACACGGCCGTGCTCAAAGACGGCACCCGCCTCAAGCTGAGCCGCAGCTACCGCCCCAAATTGGAGACGCGCCTGCGCCAGTCGCTCTAATCCCGCGCTCCGTCTCGTCTGCCCCTGCGTCCAACTCGCAACAGCCCGCCGCGCCTC
>DATFCB010000632.1:0-4036 GCA_035253525.1 Pyrinomonadaceae bacterium
TTTCTAAGTCTACCTGCTAAATTATTCCGGGCCTTAGACTCCCCGCCCCGAAAGAATTGTTTACCTTAACGCTCTTAAGCAGATGCCTGGGCAATCTCATCCAGCGGGCCGTCGGAGCCTACTCAGCTATCTGAGTGATTACGCTCGCCGCGTGGATGAAATCATGTTCGCGCATCTGCGCGGCCTGCGCACGGTGCGTTGGACGTACGGGCGGCTGGTCTCGACCGCGCACAGATTCGCGCGCGAGCTGGAAGCGCGCAACGTGGGTCCGGGTGAGCGTGTGTTGCTGTGCGGCGAGAACTGTCCAGAGTGGGCCGCAGTCTTCTGGGGTTGTCTGCTGCGTGGAGCCGTGGCCGTGCCGCTCGACAAGGAGAGCACGGCTGAATTCGCCCTCTCGGTTCAACGACAGACAGATGCGAAGCTGCTCGTGGCAGGCGGTGAAACGTCTGTTGCCACACGCCTGAATATCACACAACTCAAACTGGAAAATTTAGCTGACATTGTCGCACGCCACGACGCCGCGCCTTACACGGTCGAGAATGTTGACGGCGACACGCTCGCCGAAATCATCTTCACCTCCGGCACGACCTCGACTCCGAAAGGCGTGATGATCACGCACCGCAACCTGCTCGCCAATCTCCTCCCGCTCGAAGCGGAAATCCAAAAGTACATCCGGTGGGAGCGACTCGTTCACCCCATACGCTTCCTGAGTCTGGTTCCACTGAGCCACGTCTTCGGCCAGGTCATGGGCCTCTTCGTGCCCCAATTAGTCGGCGGCGAAGTTCACTTCCACGATTCCCTCAACCCTGCGGAGGTCGCCCGCACGGCGCGCGCGAGAGGCGTTTCCGTGATAGTCCTCGTGCCGCGAATGCTCGACGGTTTGCGCGAATGGGTCGAGCGAGACTACGCCGCGCGAGGCCGGGCCGAAGAGTTGCGGGCGCGGCTCTCGTCGGCGGCGGGCACACACTTTCTGCGGCGCTGGTGGACGTTCCGGCGCGCTCACCGTCTTTTCGGCTGGAAATTCTGGGCCTTCGTCGCGGGCGGCGCGACGCTCGACGAGGCGACCGAGACGTTCTGGCAGAGGCTGGGCTTCGCAGTCCTTCAGGGCTACGGCATGACGGAGACGGCCTCGCTCATCACCGTCACGCATCCGTTCAAACAGAGTCGCGGCTCGGTCGGGCGGCTGATGCCCGGTTCCGAATTCAAACTCGACGAGACGGGGGAAATAATGGTCCGGGGCGCGAACGTCTCGCCCGGCTACTGGTCGGCCGAGGGCGGCGCTGAAAAGAGCGCGGACAGGTGGCTCCGCACAGGCGACATAGGCGAGGTGGACTCGGCAGGCAATCTCTACTTCAAAGGGCGCAAGAAGGACGTAATCGTCACTGCGGCGGGTCTGAACATTTATCCCGCAGACCTCGAAGCGGCGCTTAACAGTCAACCGGAAGTGCGCGCAAGTTGCGTTGTCGAATGGAAGGGCGCGAGCGGCGCGGAACCGCTCGCGGTGCTCATCATGCGCGCCGCCGAAGAAGGCGTCGAGGCCGCCATCGGCCGCGCCAACCGGGAGCTGGCCGAGTTTCAACAGATTCGCCGCTGGTACGTGTGGCCGGAGCCGGACTTCCCGCGCACCGCGACGCACAAGGTCATCAAACGCGAAGTCGCCGCGACTGTTTCCGAGCAATTGAGGACGCAAAGCCGGGGCGGTGAAGGCGAGACGGCGCACAGGGGCGAGCACGCTTTCATCCTGTCCGCAGCCGCGCGCATCAGCGGCACGTCGCCTTCGGCCGCCCTCGATTCTTCGGCGCAGCTTGCGACCGACTTAAAGCTCGACTCGCTGGGGCGCGTGGCGTTATTGAGCGCGCTCGAAGAGCGCTACGGCGTCGAGATTAACGAAGCCGCTTTCACGGCGGCGACGACCGTCGGCGACGTGGGGCGGCTCTTTCGCGGCCCATCGGAGGAGTCGGTCGCGCCATACCCTTACCCGAAGTGGGCGCGGCGGTTCCCCTTGACGTGGGTCCGCGCAATCCTCTTCTACACGATTACCCTGCCGCTCACGCGTGTGATGACCCGGCTGCGCGTCGGCGGAAGTGTGAACCTCGACAAACTCACTGGCCCCGTCATGTTCGTCGCCAACCACGTCACGCTGGCCGACCATGCGCTTGTGCTCGCGGCGCTGCCCGCACGCCTGCGTCACCGCCTCGCGATTGCGATGGAGGGAGAGCGCCTGCGCGACTGGCTTCACCCGCCCGGCGAAACGGGCTGGTTGTTACGACTGAGATTATTGGCACAGTACGTCTTAGTGAACGCATTCTTTCACGTCTTCCCACTTCCCAAGCGGGGCGGATTCCGCCGCAGCTTCGCTTATGCGGGCGAGTGTGTGGACCGCGGCGAGAGCGTGCTCGTCTTCCCGGAAGGTGAGCGCGCCCCGCGCGGTCAGATGACGCCGGGTCCATTCAAGAGCGGCGTCGGTCTGTTGGCAAAAGAACTGGCCGTGCCGGTCGTCCCGGTGAAACTCCACGGCCTGTACGAACTCAAGCTGAAGGGGCAGTATTTCGCCCCGCCCGGCCTGGTGCGGGTGGTCTTCGGCGAGCCAGTTAAATTTGGCCCAAAGGATGACCCGGCGGAAGTCGCAAGGGAGTTGGAGCGCCGGGTCAATGAGCTTTGATACGTTAAAAATATGAAAATAATAACTCAAACAGGGAGCCACTTTGACCGTGACCAGGAAGCTGCTCATACACTGATGAGTGATGTTCTCTCGCTTCCTTTATTCGCTCATCTCGCCACGTCTTCGGAGGCGGGGCCGCGTGAGTCGCCGGTCTGGTTTCTCTGGGAGGATGATGCGCTCTGGATGATAGGGAATTATCAAACTGATTCTTTCCCGAAGCGAGTCGAGCAAGACCCGCGCTGTGCGATTGGGATAGTAGATTTCGACGTGTCAACCGGACTTGTCCGGCACGTTGGTTTTCGCGGGCGCGCATCTCTTCAGGGACACGATGAAGAGAGAATGAAGCGATTGTTGGGCCGCTACATGGGAGAGCCGGAAACCTGGGATTCGCGGTTCGTTGAAATATTAGGCGATGAGGATTACATCTTCATTCGCTTTGAGCCGGAGACGGCGGTGGTTCGTGACCAGTCGTACCAAATGAAAATCTAAAAGAAAACATCTCACGCTGGAGGCGCAAAGGCGCGAAGAAAACACGCAAGGTGAAGAGGCACTCAACATCTTTGCGATCTTCTTTGCGCCTTTGCGGGAGATTTCCTATTAATCGATTTTCAGCGTGGACTGGGGCGGCTTGACCTTCATGCGGACCTTCAGCGACTCGCGCTTATCGGCCCTCGCTTGGAAAGAGACCACCTCGACTGTGCGGAAGCCCTGTGCCTCGACCGTAATCTTGTACGTGCCCTCGGACACCTCGGCCTCGAAAGCTCCCTCCTCGCTCGTATACATTTCGTGGCTCGCCCGAGCGTCCTCGATTCTGACCTTGGCGTTGGGGATACGCGCGCCATTCACGTCGAGCACGACGCCGATGATCCAGCTCTTTCGCTCGTCCCTGGCGGACACCGGCAAGGTGTAAGCGAGGGCGAGGAGCATGACGAAAATGATTCTGGCTGTTTTCATCTCACAAAAATCCTTTCGATGACAAGAAACATCTCCCGCGTTAGCGCCTGTCTTTGAACTGGTCATAAAGCTCTGTGTGGCGGCTCGTGAGCGGGAGCTTGCGGCCCGCTATGAAAAGATAGCGGACGTGCGTGCGCGCTTCAAGTAAATCGCCGTCCATGATGACGAGGTTGGCCGTCTTGCCGGGCTCTATGGAGCCCAGGCTGCCGGCGAGGCCCATGATCTCGGCCGGGTAGAGCGTGACGGACTTGACGGCTTCGGCGCGCGGGAGGTCGAAAGCGGCGGCCATGCCCGCGTAGAGCGGGAGGTTGCGCACGAACTGGCCGGCGCTCCCCGAAGAGATGCAGAAGCGCACGCCTGCCTGTTGCAGCTTCGCGGCTGCGGCGTAGTTCGTGTCGTACGGATCATCCTCGCGCGGCG
>DATFCB010000633.1:0-9395 GCA_035253525.1 Pyrinomonadaceae bacterium
GGCTCCGCCTCAACGCAACCTCCCGGCGGCTGGCCGCAGGCAGACGCTCTCAAAGCGACTTCGTCGAGGATTCGCTCTCGCTCATCCAATCCGGCCTGGTCTCCGTCGAGGTCAAAGTAGAGATTGATTGGGGCGCTCGCGTCCAGCCCTGGGTCGAATCCTAAGTAAAAGCTGTCGCCGGGTCGCGGGTCATCACCAAACAGGGCAATCGGCTTGCCCCGTTGCCAGTCGCCGGTCACGTCGCGAAACTTACCGCCGCTCGACACCTGCACGGAGGCGGGCGTCGCGGGCAGCACCGAAATGCCGTGGCGGAGACGGAATTTTCCCGCAGCCGAATCTAACAACGTGGTCGCCGGAAGCCCGACGGCCTGTGCCACTCCCTTCTTCAACTCGAACAGCAGGACGGCGCGCGCCGCCTGTGGCGGGAGCAGCCGCATCCCGACGAGCGCGAGGAAGGCGCGTAGGTGCGAATCGGGGATGCGGTTGACGCGGTAGATGTCCGTCTCGGCGATCCACGCCAACAACTCCATCAGGGTGATGCCGGGGTCGTGCGCGTTGTGGTCCGTCCACTCGGGCGCGTAGACGGGTATCAAGGCCCGGCCTTCGTCAACGAGGTCGGCCCAGCGGCGGTCATCCAGATTGGGTAACGGCACGAACATGGCGATTAACTTCGCGCCCCTTTCACTTTGAGCCGAATCGTGCCCGCGACCACAATCTGGTCGCGCGGCACGTCTGCAAAATCACCCCGCACTTCGTCCGACACCAGCAGTTGAATCAACTCTGCGTAGTCCAGCCCCTCTATTGATTCAAGCACGGTCGCAACGTCTGACAGATAGACGCCGCGCCCGAAATCCCACCCTTCGCCCGACGGCCCGCCGCGCAAGGGGTGCAGGAACTTTTCCAGGGCGGCGCGCGCGCGTGTCTCCACCGGGCCGGCCTCAGAGTCCTTCACGGGCACGATGGTCGCCGAGATGTCAACGGGGAAGTAGGACGGGCCGGTGACGTAGAGACGCCCGGCGGCGGCCAGACCCGCAGGCGCGCGCGCCGCGATGTAATCGTGCACTTCGTCGCGCAGGCCGCGCGACGGGTAAGGGCGCGGCTCCTGGCTTCCGGGGATGATGAAGAGCGTCACCCACCCTGGCAGAATTCGCCCCGCGGGGTTGCGGTTGGGCACGGCCTTGACGACTGAGACGGCGGAGGATGCCTCGCGCACCATCGCTTCGTAGTCTCCGACGGTCAGGGCGCGCCCCCTGTGCCGGACAGAGGCGGGCGCTCGCAGGCGGAACGCTTCCAGCGTCTCACCGTCGGAACCGCCCTCGGCGGCGCGCGGGTTGAAGACGGACTGCACGCCGGAGACTGCCCCGAGCAGTTGCGTGATGGCCCTGGCGGCGACGTTCCCATCCGAGCCTCCGCCCGATTGGAACCGGCGCACGTTGACGGCGGCGTCGAGCGGCAGCGTCCGGCCGTTCACGCCGTCGCCGAAGAAGACCAGCCCGCGCGCACGGTCAATCGCGTAATGACGGTCGGTCGGCCCGGAGAAGAACAGGTTGGGTTGCGAGTACCAGCGGACCCAGACCTCCGCCACGCGCTTCTGCTTGTCGCGGCGCAGCCGCAGGTCGCCGTCAACGAGGTCGCCCTCAAGCGCCTCCTTCCCCAACTGCGCTTCGAGTCTTCGGACCCGCTCGTTGTCGCCGCCGGAGAGTTCCAGCGCGACGAGCCGCCACTCGACGTTGGCGCGCGCGCCGGACAATTCAAGGACTTCGAGCCGCTCGGGCGGGATGACCGGAATCTGCGTGATGCGGAAGACCTCGCTCGGCTGGCCGGTCGCCGTCCCGAGCGCCACGTCCGTAAACGTCCTCTGTTGCAGCGCCCAGACTGCGTTCGGGTAGATGCCGTTGAGCGTCACCTCCGCGGGCGGCCCGTCCTCTTTCAGCCGCGCGCGCAGCCAGTGCAGCCCCGTCCCGAATCTGTCGAGCGCCGTGCTGTCGGCGGCCGCGATGAAGGAGAGAATGCCGGGCGCGGTCAGTTGAGTCGTCTCGTCTTCGACCGCGACGTTACTCCAAGAGAACCCGTCCCAGTACTCCCAGACGAAGTTGGCAATGGCCGCGCCCGTCGCCCGCTCGACCACGTCGAAGAAGATGCCGATGGACGCGGTCGGCGGCTTCTGATCGAAACCCAGATAGAGCGTCGCCGTCACGTCCTGCACCCTCTGGTACGGCAGGAAGGAGGAGCCGGGCCAGGTCGCCTCGTAGGTGTGGTCCTGGTAATGGAAGTCGTTGAAGGTCAGGACGGCCTCGGGGTGGAACGGGCCGAACTGCCACGAGTAGCCGAGCACGGCCGCCGCGAGGATAGGCGGCTGCGTCACCAGGACGGTGAAATTATTGTCCGCGCCCGTCCCCGTCTGGAACTTCATCTCCTGATAAAAGCCGTAGCCGCCGCTGACGAGCCGCGCGCGCATCCAGAGGTCAACGTCCTTGTTGACTTCCACCTCGACCAAATCCACCGGGACGCGGAAGTCCAGAATCTCGGTCGTCGTGAAATCCGACTTCGCCCCTTGCAAGCTGAAGTTCATCAACTCCGTCCACTCGCGGCCGTTCCAGTACTCCCAGACCACTAAATGCGTCAGGTCGTGTACGCTCCCGGCTGTGGCGTTCGCCGTTTTCAGATTGTCGGAGGGCGCGGAGGTTCGCGGCAGGTACATGCGGAAGCGCGCGCCCGGCTTGGAGAAAATCTCTTTGTTGTTGAAGTAGAAGACCGTGCCCGGCTGCGGCTGCTGGCCGAACGGGTAGAACGGTTTCGTCGTGTCCAGTTTCGTGCCGTCGTTGTAAGCCTTGTTGAGTGCCAGCGCCGACAGCTTGAGCGTCAGTTCAACGGCTGCGCTCTTAGAGGGGAGCGTGATCTCAATCGCCGCGCGGGCGTCGAATAACGTCACCTCGAAGCGCAGACTCTGATTCGGCTCGATGTCGTCCGAAGCGATCTGGAATTTCCCGTCCTTGTCGGTGGAGGACCGCCTTTCGCCGAAGTCAGGGTTTTTCGGGTCGGAGATGACGACCGTCGTGCCGGGCAGGGGCTGACCCGCTTCATTCATGACGATTCCCGTCAGCGGCGGATCGACCACCCCCTCCGTTCCTATCACAAACGTTCCTACCACAAACGTCAGTCCCCCGAATCCGGTGGGCTGCTCGATGCGTGCCGGCTGTACAAACTTATTCGTGAGCCGCCCGACGAGCGGCTGGCTCGCGAGACTGCTGACGCGTATGCTCTCGACATCCGGGAGGGGCTTCGCCGGGTCGGGCGGCAGAGGCTCGCCCAGGCGGCCGCGAATCCAGTAGTTGCTCACCCCGTTCACACTCGTCTTATCGCTCTTGGCACAGTCGGCCTTGAGCTTGACGACGCCGCTCGTCGTCAAGCCGTTCGTGCCGTCGTTAGGGTCCTCGGGCGGGCCGCCTTTGAATCCGCTGGCCCCGGTCTGGCAGTCCGAGTCGAGCGAGGCGAAGCCCCGCCAGACCTGTCCGTCCCAGTACTCCCAGACGATCTCCAGCGTCTTGGCCGCCGTTTGCAGCAGTTGAAATTCGACGCTCAGCTCGACGTTCCCGCTGAGGTTCAGCAGGACCGGGTGTGCCAGGTAAAGGTGGTGCGGCGTGGTCGTCAGCAAATCACGGTCGAACAACTTGACGGGGAGGCCGGCCTGGAAATCGGCGCTGTGGTCCACGTACTCGTCGCGCCCCGGCCAGAGGCTGAAGACTTGCGCGAGCTTGCCGCCCGTGAGGCCCGCGTCACGTTCGGTTTCGAAGACTACCTGCTGGTTCGAGCCGGGCGGCGGCGGGGCCGCCACGGAAGTCCCGGCCGGGGCCGCGCTGGCCGCCACGCCGTCCGTCAGTTGAAAGACGATGGGGGCGCGGGACGCACGTGCCGGTGACAACTGCTGCCCGAGCATGTCTAGGAAGGCGAGCTTGTTCTTCTCCGGGGACTGTGCCAATCGCTGTAGGACGGCCTGCGCGTAGCGCGCGGCGATCAACTCCAAAGCGCGGCCGGGGTCGCGCGGCACGGGCCGCCACTCCGGCACGTACCCCGCCCGCCGCGCCTCCAACTCCTGAACGAGTGCGTCCTGGTCGCGCCCATCAACTGTCACAGACGGCCTGACAATCATCTCGACGACCCCTCTCCCAGATAGAACGGATACACGAGGTTCCCGACGCTGTTAGTCGCACGCACGCGGTAGGTAATCTCTATCAGGACCGTGCCCGGTTGGTCGGCGTCCGCAGTGACCGAGACGCCGAGCACGTCAATGCGCGGCTCCCAATCTATGAGCGCGTCTTCGACGCGGGTCCGCAGTGCCGCCATCGTCGTCGGGTTGACCGGCTCGAAGAGAAAGCTGTTGAGGCCCGCGCCGAAGGTCGGGCGCATCAGCCGCTCGCCGTTGTTCGTCAGCAGGATGATGAGAATCGCCTGGCGCACGTCCTCCTCGTAGACGGCCACGTCGGCGCTGCCGCCGCGCGACGCGACGGGGAAGTTCCACCCGACGCCCAGAAAACTTTTGGTTGAATCGGTCACAGCCATCTACTGTCAGCCTCCGATCTCCACCAGCGGCATCCCCATGATGATGGGCGCGCCGCAGCCCGACATGTCTCCCATCCGCGCGGCCATACGCCCGCCAATCAGGACCGTGGCGCTGCCTTTGACAATCGGCGTCGGGGGATGCGGCCCCGCCGTCGGCGGCATCGAGCAGGCGTGGTTGTCGCCCATGACGGCCGCCGGCATCCCGCCGATGAGGACGGTCGCCACACCGGGGCCGACGATGACGCCGGGGTGCCCGGTCGGGTCTCCTACGCGCGCGGCGAATGGCATGGCGTCTCCTCCTCAGTTGAGCTTGATGGGAAGCCCCGTCACGCTGCACGGCCCCGTGGACGTGATTGAAACCTGCGCCGCCGTCATGTCTATCTTGGCGGCGGTGAACTCGATGGTGGCCGAAGTCAGCTCGATCTTGTTGACCGCCGAGATCGTGACCGACTGCTTCGTGTTGTCGAGCGTGATGGTCACAGTGCCCGCAAGATTAGTCATCTCGATCTTCGTGGGGTCGAGCGTGACCTTCTGTTTGGTGCTGGTCGTAATGGTCACAGACTGCTCGGCGTCGTCCAACTCGATTTCGTGCCCGAGCGCCTCGGTCAGGCCGGTCTTGAGCACACGCTTCGTGAGAAAATCCGTCGGCACGCTGACCGGCGGGCGGTTCACCAGGCTCCACAGCCCGCCGAGCACGAAGGCGCTCGTCAGGTCGTTTTCGGCGAACGCCACCAGCACTTCGTCGTCAATCTGCGGCGACCACAGGAACCCGCGCGAGGCCGAGCCGCCCACCCCGACGAGGCGCGCCCAGGGCTCGAAAGAGGGGCGCGAAGGAATCCTGACCTTGACCCTGCCGAGGCCCAGGAAGTCCAGGTTGTTCGTCACGACGCCCGGCGCGAGGGCGATCCCGGCGCTCCCGCCCCCTGCCTCCGACTGTGCCAGATTGTCGAGTAAGGCTTCGCTCATAGTCAGTCCCTATAGTTAGTCCCTTATGCCGAGAACTCCCCTTGCAGTTTGACCACGCGCCCGGCCTTGGGCAGCGGGATGGAGCCGAACCAGACCTCCTTGCGCGCGTTAAAACTGGTGCGGTAGCCGCCCGTATCGAACGTGTGCGTGGCCGACGTGATTCTGTAGAGGCCGCTGAACTGGTCGCCGAGGCCGTCGAGCCGGATGACGCGGCTGGCCTTGATGCGCGGGTCGCCGATGCAACTGCCCGTGCCGGTCAGGCGGTTGTTCAGGCGCGGCAGCAAATCCGAAAGGATGTAGCGCGCGGCCGTCACGTAGCTGTTTCCCTTGCCCGCCAGCACCTTGCCCTTGTCCTCCTCTGGAAGAATCTCTTCTATCTCCGCGCCGACGCTCGGGTAGACGGAGAGATTGAAGGTGGCGCGGTCGAAGTCCCAGCCGACGACGATCACGAAGTCGGTCTGGAGGCTGTCCACCCAGATGCGCGTGGCGACGCCCGACACGTCGCCCACGGTCGTCAGGCGCGGCGTAAACTCCATCAGCGACGCGCCCCACTTGAGCGTCAGGCTCGGCGTGTACTGCTGAATCAGAAATTGAAACTTCAGCACACGCCCCTTCGGACTCTGCGTGTGATCAATGAACATCTCCCAGCCGTTCTCCTGCGCGATGCGGGAGAGGAAGTCGAAGTCAGTCTCCTTCTCCTGGTGACGCACGGCGCGCTGCGACTCCTGCGGGAAAGAGAGATAGGTCGCCAGCGTCATGATGGCCGAGAGCGCGCCGCCCACTGGGTCGGGTTCGGGGAGCAGCAGGTTGGTGGCGCTGACGATGCTCGCCACGACCGCATCCGGCAGCGGGAAGTTGGCGAACGAGGGGATATCAATGCGGAACGCGCGGTCCTTGGTCCCGTGCGTCAGCCGGTTGAGGAGGTCCTGCGCCGTGACGCGCAAGGTCGGCATGCCGCTCGACGGGAACGCGGGCTCGACGCCGGTTATCTCGCCGACGAAGACCTCTTCGAGCGGGTCGGGCGCGTAGCCGATTGAAAGCGAGAACGGCGTGTCCACGCTGAGCAGCGGGTGGTCCAGCCACCTGAGCGAGGGGTTGGCGAAGCTGACCTCGACGCGGTCGGCCCCCTTCATCCCGTCCTCGTACGTGATGCTCGAAATCGAAGCCTTCAGCGCGGCCGGCAGCGGCTGGCCGTTGAGCCTGATGACGAATTCGGGCGCGTATGTCGGATAGAGCGGCATGCTATTGAATCACCTCGCCCGTGGCCGGGTCAGTGTAGGGCAGAGACGGAATCAAAAGGGGCTGCCCGCTGGTCAGAGCGCGCGGGTCGTCAATCCGGTTGAGCACCGCGATGGGACGCCACAGCGTCGGGTCCGAGTAAAACCGCGCCGCGATGCCCGCGATGGTGTCCCCCTGTATGACCGTGTAGCGCTTGGTAAAGTCTGCGGTCTCGCGCTTGACCTGGAGCGCTTCGTGTTCGGCGTCAATGAACTCCGTGAAGCTCGCCGTGATGCGCGCGCGCACGGGCCGCCCGTCGTCCAGAAAGAGCAGAAACTTCTGGCTGGCCTTCGTCAGCACGCAGCGGAATTGCAGCGAGGCCCAGGCCACGATGAGCACCGGGGGCGCGTGCAGCGCCGGGTCAATCTCCATCAGGTGAATGAACTTCTCAGTCTCGGCGCGCACGTCCGCGCGTCTCTCGTAAGTGTCGAAGAGCAGTTCCATGTCCAGCGTGCGCAGGTTGCCGTGGGCGAACTGTAGGAGCGGCGAACTCAAGCCCGGAATCGCCTGGGACGCGAAGTTGTTATCGCGGTTCAGGCTGTACTCCTCGGGGTTGAACATCACCTCGATGAACTCCTTCGAGTGTTCGATTGTGATCTTGGCTTTCGTCAGACCCATAAAGGCTCCCTCAAATCTGGCCCATACGCTCGCGCCGCGCGATGACGCGCCTGTCTATCTGCTTCAACACCTGATCGGCGAGCCGCTCGACGTTCAACTCGGGCGCGGGCGTCGCCGCGTGGAGTACGTGGCGACCCTGTTGTCTCTCGAACGAGCTTTGTTCGTACGCCGCTTCAGAGGGCAACTGCTTTGGCAGCCCCGCCGGTGTCTCTTTGCGCAAAGACATCGCCAGCCGGAAGACAGACAGTTCGTCCACGCGCCGCACGCGCTTGGTGAGACGCTTTGAGACTTCGGTGACCATTGCTTCCTGCCGTGTGAAAAAATGCTGGTGAAGCGTTGACGAGAGCCGCTCGACGCGAGCCTGCGCGACCGCCAGAGTCATCGCGGGCCGCCCCGCGCTCTCGCGCGTGAGAGCGACGGGCGTCGGGCTGCGAAATTCAAACGATTGGGGAGGAAGCCCGGCGGCCCCCTGTGCCCGGCGCTCTGCTTCCGACCTGAGTCTTTGCCGGAAGAGGCCGACGAACGATTGCAGAAACATCAACTGCGGCGCATACACGTTCGCCGCCGCGTGACTCGCCGCCTCGCGCCCGGCCACGGATATTTTGATTCGCGGCTGGACCTGCGCGCAGAAGGTCAGCCACCTTTGGTAGAGGACGAGCGGCGCGCGGCACAGCCTGACGTAGAGCGGGAGCGACAACGGGGGCGCGCCCGTCACACGCTCGCGTCGCGCCGCGAGTTGCGAGGCCCACGCCGCCCAGCGCGTCGCCGCGAAGGGAGCGGGCCGGATTGTTTTCCGCGTCCTCATGAGACTTCTTTCGCCGCCTCCTCGCTCAGGCGGCCGTTGATGGCAGAGATTTCGGCCACCCACCGCCGCCGCTCGGCGTGCTCCAGGTTCATCACCTGATCGTGCGGCCAGTGGAAGTGGTAAGCGACGAAGGCTACCTCCTCGTAGAGCGGGTCGAGAGGGTAGCCGGCTACCCCCCCAGCGGGACTGCCTCCGGCTGAAAGGCGTGGGCACACTTCGGGCACATCACGGGCGGCCCCGTCTGCTCAAGCTGATTCAGTTGGTTATAGAGCGCTTGCAGGTGCGCCAGGTCTGGAGAGTAAAGACTCTCGATGACCTTGGGCGTGACCTGCCCGACATCGCCCAGGCGCACGACGACGCGCGCGAGCAGAATCACGATCAGGTAGGCCGGGTTCTGCTGCACGCGCGGGTCCTTGAGCGGCAGAATCTCGTCGGCGGCCGTGGCGAGGCGCATCACGCCCTCGCGGTGCAGCGTGCCGTCCGCGTCCAGATACCCGAGCGGCAGTGTGAACTCAACTTCGGTTTGAAACATATGCACCTCACGCGCGCTCGATCCGCTCGTAGGCCACTTCGAGCGACTCGATGGCGAGATCGTTCCCCTTGGCGTTGAAGGCCGGGGCCGTATACTTCACGGGGAAAGCCTGGTAGATGTTCCAGCGGAAGACCTCCTGGCCCGCCATGTCAATCTGGACGACGGAGATGTTGCGGCGGATCTTCTCGGTCCGGCCCGTCATCACGTCCTCGTACCACTTATAGAGTTGCGCGTCGTCCGTGTAGCCGCGCTTGAGCGACAAATTGCTGTGCTTGGTCTGGCCCGGAAACTTGCGCGTCCCGAGCAGGTCGCCGCCCTCGCGGTACTCTGTCACGTCGGTCGTGGCGTCGAGGCCGCCGACCTCCTGGAAGCGCGCGTTGCTGATGCCGTCAATCTCCACCAGAAACTGAAAGGCGCGGTAGAAAACCGGTTGTTGCCCTGGCTGTGGCATGACTTAAAATCTCCTCTCCTGAAATAGAAAGCGCTCCTCCTGCTAGGCAGCGTTGGCGGGTCTATCCAGCAGCCCGATGCGAATGATGATGAACTCCGCCGGGAAGCTCACGCGGATGCCGACCTCCAAAGTCAGCTTGCCGAGCGCGCGCTCGGCGTCCGTGTTGAAGGGGTCCGGGAAGCGCA
>DATFCB010000634.1:0-3093 GCA_035253525.1 Pyrinomonadaceae bacterium
CGCGCCCTTCGTCGTGGACCCGCAACTGGCACAATTGCTCAAGGCCGTCTACAAAATAGACATCCCCGCCGCGCCGCGTAACGACCTCGTGGCGATCTTCGCCACGGGCATCAAGGCCGGGAGCGTTCCGGGCGCGCCGGAGTTCAACACCTGGCTCTCGGACGGCAAGCCGCACGAGATGCTGAGACTCAACGTAGCCATTCCGCCCAGCGCGAATCCGAACCGGCTGGGGCTGCTCGGCGGTGACCCGGCGGGCTTCCCGAACGGGCGGCGCGTCGGCGACGACGTGACGGACATCGCCTTGCGCGCGGTGGCCGGCGGCACTCCGTTCACGCCGGAGACGAACAAAGCGCCCAACAACGCGCTCGGAGACGGGGTTGAAGGTAACGACGTGCCGTACCTGACCCGCTTCCCCTACCTCGGCACGCCGCATTCGGGCAACCCGAAGTAAAGCTGAAAGACGAGTCCGAGGTCCAAAGTCTAAAGTTCAAAGTCAGGGAAGATGGATTTTAGACTTTGGACTCCGGGCGCAGTCTGTTGAATGTAGGAGGTATTCATGAATTCTCTCAGCAAGAAAAAAGCGGCGGCGGTGTTGGCGGTGATTGGCGTGCTCGCTGTTGCTCTCGTAGTGTTCAGCTTCATGCGTCGGGAGAAACCGGCGTCCCAAAGCTCTGCGGAAATGGGCCAGCAAGCGACGCCCGCCGATGCGCGCATCAAAGCCGCGCAAGCCAGGATTGAGCAAGCGCCCGACACGGCCGAAGGCTACAACCTGCTCGCCTCCGCCTATCAGCAAAAGGCGCGCGAGACGGGAGATTTCGGCTTTAATGCAAAAGCCGAGGAGGCGATCTCGCGCTCGCTTGAAGTCGAGCCTGCCAACTACGACGCGCTCAAGCTGCGCGCCAAGCTGCTCTTGACCTATCACAGATTCGGTGAAGCGCTCGACGTGGCCCGCCGCGCCCAGGCTATGCGCCCGCAGGACCACGACGTATACGGCGCTCTGACGGACGCGCTGGTCGAACTGGGCGACTACGAGGAAGCCGCCAGGGCCGCGCAGACGATGGTCAATCTGCGCCCCGATACGGCCTCCTACTCGCGCGTCTCGTACCTGCGCGAGTTGCACGGCGACACGGAGGGCGCGATTGAAGCCATGACTGTGGCTGTCAAGGCATCAAGCCCGCAGGACCCCGAAAACTCTGCCTGGTGTCGCGTGCAACTCGGCAACCTGCTGATGAACGCCGGGAGGTTGGCCGAGGCCGAAAGCGAATTCGACAGGGCGCTGCGGATTTCCCCGGACTACCGCATGGCCCTCGAAGCGAAAGCCCGCGCGCGCATCGCGGCGGGAGACTTTGAGAGCGCTATCAATATCTACAAACGTGAGCAGGAGCGAAACCCCAACTCGGCCGACGCGGCGCTGGCGCTCGGCGACCTCTACACACGGACGGGGCAGACACAGGAAGCGGCGCGCCAGTATGAGCTTTTCGAGTCGGTGGAGCGCGGGAATGCGGCCGCCGAAAACGACTGGCATCACCTGGTCTACTTCTGGGCCGATCACGACCGGAACCTGGACGAAGCCCTCGCGCTGGCTCGGCGCGCGCGGGTGTCGCGTCGCGACATACACACCGCGGACGCCCTCGCGTGGACGCTCTTCAAGCGAGGCCACATCGAGGAAGCACGAACAGCGATAGACGAAGCGATGCGGCTAGGCACACGCGACGCACGCATCCTCTATCACGCCGGGCTCATCTACAACCAGTCCGGCGACCGCCGCAAGGCCGCGCAATATCTGAAACTCGCGCTCGACACCAACGCTTCGTTCGACGTTCTTCAGGCCGACGCGGCGCAACGCGTCCTCGACGCCATCAACGTTTGAAGGTGAGCCGTAGACGCATCCGAACATCCCTTCGCCAGCTTACAGACGCGGCGGGTCGTCACTGGCCCGCCGTACTGTTACCAGCGGCTAACTCTTCGAGATGTTTCCCCCAGGTGAAATCTACCGCCCACCTGATTAACTTTTGCTGTCCGTTGTGCGCAGGCGCTAGTCTCAAACACCCGCCGCCGTTGCACTCCTTGAGGGGGACGACGTAAACCGTCTCTGCCGGGGGATAATAGACGGCGAAGTAATCAACTTCCGACTCATCGTAAAGCCGCACGGCATATGGATGTGCTTCTCTAACTCGGCGCAGTCCTTTGAAAAGGATACAGCCGTTTCGCAGCCACCCCGTTTTGACCTGAACTTTGTAAAGTCTGGGACCGGCGTCAACGATCAAATCGTAAGGCGCGCCCGTCCCGAAAGGGACTGAGACGGTAAAACCGGCCCGTATGTAAGCGCTCACCACGATAGCTTCGCTGATATTGCCTCTATCATATGTCGTCTGCCTCATCGCATTTTCCTCCCACACGATTGGTCTCATCTCAGTTCGGGTGGGTGTCTTGCCATAACTTCGCGGCATTTGCGATAATCAACGCCGCACGGGCCTGTAGCTCAAAGGATAGAGCACATTCCTCCTAAGAATGGGGTTGGAGGTTCGAGTCCTCCCAGGCTCATTTTCTATCGCTTATCTTATCAAACGAGGGCGCTCACGACACTGTGCGCTCCACCAGTCTCAAAAGATGATGATACGTTTGCGTCGCACCGCCGAGGGCGATCTGGATTTCGTGCTGGCGGCGGAAGGGGCGGAGGATAACCGCCGGTTTGTGAGCCAGTGGACGCGGGGGCAGCACCGCGAGGCGATGTCGCATCCTGATCTGGCACACCTCGTCGTCGAGAGCGTTGAGGACGGACGCTCGGTGGGCTACGTCATCATGGCCGGGCTACGGGACGCCAACCGCGCGGTGGAGTTTCGGCGCGTCGTCATCACCGATAAAGGCAAAGGTTACGGTCGGGAGGTCTTGCGGGCCGTCAAGAAGATGGCGTTCCGGGAATTGAAGGCGCACCGCCTGTGGCTGGACGTGAAAGAGCACAACAGGCGCGCGCGGCTGCTCTACGAGTCCGAAGGGTTCGTCGTCGAAGGGGTGTTACGTGAGTGCGTGAGCGCGGGAGGCGGCTGGGAGTCTCTGGTCCTGATGTCTGTACTGGAACAGGAGTATGGGAAG
>DATFCB010000635.1:0-3481 GCA_035253525.1 Pyrinomonadaceae bacterium
CGATCAAGCCGCCCAACTCGTCCGCCACCTGCCCGCGCAGGCTGCCCGACGACTGCTGCCCGAAACCCACCTTCGAGCAGAAGAGGACGAAGATGAACGCCGCCAAAAATATCTGCCAGACCAATCCCCTGTATGATCGCATAACCCTCACCTTGGGAGTGATAAGTGATAAGTGAAAAGAAAGGCCGTAGCTTTTACTTATCACTTATCACTTATCACTTATCACTGTTGTTACGGTTGGTTCCTGTCGCCCGTGCCGCCGCCGACAACGTCGCCGGGGAGGCCGGGGCTCATGCCGCGCTGCCCCGCGCCCTGGCCCTGGAACTGCTGAAGGCGTTTCATCAATTCCGGGTCGCCTGTGACGAGCGTGATCGCCGTGACGCGCGATGCGTCCGAAGCGGTCGGCGTGCCTGTGACCATCACCATGTCGCCCTTTTTCAAATCACTGATGGTGACGGCGGGCAAGTTTTCAAACATGCGCTGAAAGCCTCCGGCACCGCCTCCGCCAGGACCGCCGCCCCCGCGCCTGCGGCCCTGGCCGCGCTCGCCTTCGCCCGCCGGGCCGCCCTCTCGATTCTCGCCGCGGCGACGACGCTCGCCCTGCTGCGCGTCAGGCGAATTGCCTTCGGCTGCGCGCCGCTGCTGGCGCTCTTCCCTGCGCCGCGCCATCTCCTCCACGAACTCCGCCGGGATGCGCCGCACGGAAGAATGCTTGCCGACGACGACCGTCAGGTTCTTGCCCGTCTGCTCGTCCTTGATGGTGACCTCGCCGCGCTCCGCGTTCGTCTCGACAATCGTCCCCCTGGTCCTGCTGAACGCGCCCGCGATGATCTCTTCGGGCGTGAAGCGCGCGCCGTCCGCGCTCCTCTCGCCGAGCGCGCGTAGCTGGTCGCCGACTTTCAAGTCGGCGAAAGAACTCTGACGGGCGTCCTCCCTGCGCACGGAGTCGGGCGCGTAGCGCAGGAGCTTCACGTTGTCTGCGACCTGGACGACAACGTCCTGCGCGCCCTCGCGCGAGCGCACCGCGACGGTGACCTCTTTTGCAGCGGGGTTGAGCGCTGTGATGCGCCCGTTGATGCTGCGCCTGCGCCAGTCTTCGCGCTCGCGCTCGCGGCGGCTGTCGAGCGCCTGCCGGCTGACGACGATCAGTTGGCGGGCGGTGAAAGGTTGACCGCTCGCCGCGCCGGATGCGCCGCCGCGCACGAGCACGCGGTCGCCGACCGAGACATCGGCGCGCGTAATCTTCTCTGCCTTATCGAGGGAGCGCTCGCCCGGCGCGATGCGGAGCAGGGAGGTCTCGTCGCCGACCTGGAAGGTGACGTTCTGGCCCCCGGTCGTCTTGACGGTGACCTGTCCTGTGGCCGTGTCGAACGAAGTGATTTCGCCGATCAACTGCTCCTGGCCCGGTCGAATCGCGTCCGACGGACTGTTCTGCGCGCGCGCCACACTCGCCCCGACCGTGAAAAACGCGCCCGCCAGAGCACACACCAGTAAAAGCTTTTTCATCATCACGAACCTCATATGAATACAGACTCTGAAACTCAAGCCACCATTTGACTCAACCCCTTTTGCGCCTCCAGCGTGAGTGATTTTTAATTTTTCACGCCAAGGCGCAAAGAACCGCTCAAGGTTTTTAAGTTGATCTTTTAGTGAAAACTTCCAGTGTGTGGAAGTTAGCACGAAAGACGCACAAGACGTTGTTGGGGGAGTTTCAAAGCGCCGTAGGGCATCAGCCTGGACGCGAACGGGTTCGTCGGGTAGAGACCGTCGCCGTGCGCCGCCTCGACTTCGTCCCAGAATTGTTCGAGGAAGCTTTTAGAGCGCGCCGTCCGCTCATGCTCGTCGCGCCAGCGCAGCAGGTTCCCGGCGATTCTCAACCGCGCGTGTGGGGGAAGGCTGATAAAGCGTCTGACCAATCTCTTGACGGGGTCGTTAAGTTGATTCACGAACATGTCCTCCCTCCCTTGCGAAAGCTCTGACAAAGCCGGGCGCGCTTTAAAAGCGTCGCCGGATGTTGGGAGAGAGTTTTGGCCCAAAAGGTCAACGCCCGTCGTCGTCGTCCCGGCTGCGACGCGCGTCGCGCTCGGCCGCCTTGGCGTCAAACTTCTGCTGCTGCTCCGGGTTGAGCAGGGCGCGTATGCGCGTGCGCGCGGCGGCCCGCGCCGCGTCGTACTGCGGGCGGCACTTCTCGCGCAGCGCCTTATACTCGTTGCGCGTCTCGTCGAGGATGGCGCGAATCTCCGTGGACTGCTGGTCCGTCAAGCTCAGGTCGCGCTTCATCTCCTCGAACAACCTTTGCTCCTTGTTGCGCCGGTCGCGCCTCTCGTGGCCCCCGTCGCCCCTGGCCTTCAGCCTGTAGACGCTGTCCAACGATGCGCCCGTGACGCCGCCGAGGACGAAGACGCCCACGATGACGAGCCAGATTTTGAGTCGAGTTGTCCCGCGCGGCGTCATCTCGAAGCCTCCTGCTCGTCCCCGTTCAGAATGGTCGCCAGCACGTCGTCGCTGGTCATGTTGCGCGCGTCGGCGAAGACCACACCCTCCGTCTCAATGTCTAAAGGCGACTCGTCGCTCACCAGGTCGGAAGACCTCGCGCCCAGGCTGGCCGAGATGAAGAGGGCGACGGCGAGGACCGCGACCAGGGCCATCGCGGGGACGGCCCGCCAGATGACCTTGAGCGTCACGAGCCAGCTCTCGCGCTCCTTGCTCTGCTCGATACGCGAGCGGAGCCGCGCGTAGAGGAAGCCCGAACCGGCAGCCTCCTCGGCCTCGGCCTCGTTCATCGCGGAGGCGCGGACGAGGTCACGGCCCAAACGGTCGAGACGCTCCTCCGACACACTATCTCTTTTTTTGACGACCATCGGTTGTCACCTGCTCTCGGGCGGGCTGCCAGCGTCGGCCAACCCATAGATAAAAACGCGCACTTCCCACGGCCGGTTACAGAAACTTGCCGAGCACCTTGCGCAGACTGGCGCGCGCGCGGTGCGCACGCACTTTGACTTTCGAGGCCGACCAGCGGTTCAGCTCCGCGATCTCGCTGACGGACATCCCTTCCACATCCAGCATGACGAGCAGCAGCCGGTCTTCCGGGCTGAGACGTGCGAGGAGTTTGTGTGCCAAATCGCGCGCGATTGCCGCGCCCTCTATGTCATCCCCGGCCCCGACGGCGCGCAACTGCCCCTTCAGCCACTCGGACTCCTCCTCGGAAACCTCGCTCATGGCGCTCTCGGGCCGCCGCTTCTGCCGCCGTAGCTCGTCGTAACAGGTGTTGAAACTGATGCGCGCGAGCCAGGAGGCGAACGAGGTCTCGCGCTCGTTGGAGAAGTCGGCGAGCGCCAGGTAGGCTTTCGTAAAACTCTCCTGGATGATCTCCTCTATCTGCTCGCGGCGGCGGAAAAAGCGGCCGGCGATGAGCGCGACCCGGCGACGGTGGCGGTTGAAGAGTTCTTCGAATGCCTCCTCGTCGCCTGCGGCGGCGCGG